>JANOEM010000213.1:0-9090 GCA_031413195.1 Actinomycetes bacterium | reverse complement strand
GCCTTGCACATGCCTTCCTTCCACGGTTGGCCGCGCGGAATGTCGGGCCACTCGGCGAGGCCGAGCACCTTGGGCCGGATGCCCGCCCAGACGTCGACGAATGGATGACCGGTGATCAGCACGTTCGGGTCGCGTACCTCGGCCGCGATTCGAGACTCTTTCGAGCCGGCCACGAGGTGATCGACCAGTATTCCCAGCCGACGCGAACCCGATGGCTGGAACTCGCGAACCGACCCGGCGAGATCGTCGATGCCATGCAGCGGTTCGACCACGATCCCCAGTTCGCGCAGGTCGTCGCCCCAAACATGTTCGAGCAACTCGGCGTCATGCTTGCCCTCGACCCAGATCCGCGCCGCCCGCGCGACCTTGGCCCGAACAGGCCCCTTCGCTGCGAGCGAGCCGCTGTTCGTGACGACCGTCGACGATGCATCCGCCGAGGAACTCTGTGCCGCCCGCACCAGAGTGACCGGCTTGCCCTCGATCAAGAAGGCACCATCCTTCCAGCGGAAGTGGCGGAACTGATTGCGGCGATCGCGGAGGGTGAGGGCCTCAAAGGTGATCTTGACGACATCGCCACAGAAGCCGCTCGCACGGTCTTCGACCAACATCCCGACCTGGGCGACGACTTCGGGGTACCTCGGGGCCTTCTGACCCCGCTCATGCTCGTCGAGGATGTCTCGGCTCATCGTCGCTCCCCACCGAAGCCATCCGCTGAGCCGAGTGTCGCCCCGTACCACTGATCCGACATCACCTGATCGACTCGGCCCCCGTCGGAGCGCCGATACGGGGCCCGGAATCCTGGCGGCACGATCGGCATGGCAAACGATGATGGCACGTACGGCACTCCCCAGAGATGGACCCTTTCGCCCGAACCGGCGAACGCGAGCAGACCTTCCGTGAGCTCGACCTGGACATCGACCTCGCCGATCTGGTGATAGCCGTGCGGGATCACGTTGAGGTTCGTGTCGAGCGCAGCCGAGGCGTACCACTCCACGTCGAACGTCACCGGCACGACGGTTCCATAGGCGCGCCGCCAGGCCTCCGTCGGGTCATCGAGCAACACGCCATGCGCCTCGTTGCCGAGGCTCCACTGACGAAAGGCAAGATCGCAGACATGATCCGCCCACATCTCGGGCGGCTTGATCTCAAGCCCGGCCCGCATGTCGCGACCATCGAGTTCCTCGATGTAGAGATACGGCTCGCCGTCGCGGACCAGACCGGCCCAATAGTCGAATCTGTCACCGCGCACCTCGAAGCCCACGAACAGTCCGGCGGAGCGATCGTGCGCAATCCCCCACCACCACCACGTCTCGACCGCGACATCCGCGTGTCGATACTCGTCGAGGTCGGAAAGAACAGGTATCGACGGGGACACGATTTCGACACTACGTTGTCCCGGTGCGCTACTTGAGCCTGGATTGGATCGACGCCGTCGCGGCGGAGGCTTCGTCAAATGATGCAGTCGCCGCGGCTGCTGTCGCCTGTCCGATCGGCGTGACCCAGGTGGTCACCGACACGCCCGAGGGCACGGTGATCTATTCACTGCAGACCGCAGACGGACACCTGTCGTTCACCGCCGGCCAAGCTTTCCCCGAAGACGTCCGATTCGAGCAGACTTGGGAGACGGCGGTTGGAGTAGCGACCGGGGCGATCAACGCCCAGGAGGCGTTCATCCAGGGCCGCATCCTCCTCACCGGCGACCAGCAGAAGCTCATGGACAGCCAGCCCGTTTTCGCAGCGATGGGTCAGGTTTTCGACACCGTGCGCGACCGCACCGAGTACGAGTGACACGATGCCGGAGCTTCCCGAGGTCCAGGCACACGCCGAGCGCTTGAACGACCAGTTCGGGGGACGGATCCTGAAGCGGTTCGTGCCGATCACGTTCACCGCGTTGAAGACCGCCGTGCCGCCTCCGAGCGACGCGTACGGCCTGCCGTTGCTCGGCGTGGGACGACGCGGCAAATACCTGTTGCTGCAGTTCGACCCGATCACGTTCGTCGTCCACTTGATGCAGGGAGGCCGCTTGATCGTCGATATCAAGCAGTCGCCGAAGCCGCGTGCCGGCCAGGCCCGGTTCGTGTTCGAGCCACCCGATGACGGCACCGTCGACGCCGCGCTGCTACTCACCGAACAGGGTTCCGAGAGGCGCGCCGGAGTCTGGTGCGTGCACTCCGCGTCAGCGATTGACGAGCTACCGCTGGGCAAGCTCGGCCCGGAGGCACTGACATTCGATGCCGCGTCGTTGCGTCAGCAGTTCCGCGAGCACTCGATGCGCCTGCATGGGTTCCTCCGCGACCAACGCGCAATCGCCGGGTTGGGTCGAATGCTCGCCAACGAGATCTGTCATCGCGCGAAGGTGTCGCCGTTCGCAAACACCGCGAAGATTCCTGATGCCGACATCGCTCGGATCGTCGCTGCGATCCACGACGCAGTCCAGGACGGCCTCGATTTCGAGCGCACTCGCACCGACATGAGTTCGTCGAAGGATCGGCCCGGCCGGGTCCACGGCCGTGTCGGCGAAGCGTGCCCTGTTTGCAGTGACACGATCCGGTCTGTCTCGTACAGCAGCTACACCGTCGCGTACTGCCCAACGTGCCAGACCAGTGGCAAGGTCCTGGCCGACAACACCACCAGCCGCTTCCTGAAGTAGCCGTCGCCTACGCTGCTGGCATGCCCGTTCACCTTCGAGCCGAACCATCCGACTACGCCGCCGCAGTGCTCGTCCCCGGCGACCCGCGACGAGCCAAGTACATCGCCGACAACTTCTTCGATCCGGGGGCGCGATGCGTCAACGAGGAGCGTGGGATGCTCGGATTCACCGGCACGTTCGAGGGCAAGCCGATCAGCGTCCAGGCCGTCGGGATGGGTGGTGCAAGCGCTGCGATCTACTACAGCGAACTGATCCAACTCGGAGCTACCCGTCTGATTCGGGTCGGCACCGCTGGCGGACTGGGAACATCGGTACGAATGGGAGACACCGTCGTCGCAGTAAGTGCCACGCCCGACGACCCGATGACCGCAATCCTCACTGCCGGTGAGGCCCACGCCCCAACCGGTACGTTCGCGCTCGTTGCACTTGCCGCCCGGCTGGCTGGCGATCAAGGCGCGCGCGTGCATGTCGGGCCCGTCGTGACCAGCGCGTTGTTCTATGACCCACGCGAGGGGATGATGCGCCGCTGGCGCGAGCGCGGACACCTTGCGGTCGAGATGGAGGTGTCGGTGCTTTACACCCTTGCCGCGATCCATCACCTCGAAGCCGTCGCGTTGATGACCGTCAGCGACCTGATCGGCGACGACGACACAAGCGAACGGATCAGCGACGAGCAACTCAAGGCCGGCGTGGATCAGATGATGCGAGTCGCCTGCCGCGTCGCTGTCAGCGCCTGACCGCGACCAACCGGCTACGTTCGCACGCAATGCACGATCGACACCTGATCACCGAGAAGCGCCTCGCCCGATTTCTCGCCGAACGCATCCGACCGGCCCAGTACGGCGCCAGTGCGCCGTTCGTAGTCACCGCCTACACCGTGCCGGGCGAACCGGTGTCGTTCGACGACGTGATGCTCGCGATGGTCGACGGCAAGTTCGACCCATTCGAGATCGGGACCGCCTACGGCAAAGCCTGGAGCACGACATGGTTCCACTTCGTCGGTCAGGTCCCGCTCGAATGGGAGGGCACGACGGTAGAGGCCCGGATCGATCTCGGCTTCGGACGGGCACCGGGGTTTCAAGCCGAGGGTCTGGTGTGGGGCCCCGCCGGCCCATTGCGCGCCATCAACCCGCTCAACCACGCGATCCCGCTGCTGCAGACGGCACGCGGCGGGGAACAGTTCGAGTTCCTGGTCGAGGCTGCCGCAAACCCGATGGTCGGCGGGCCAGGCTTCGCGCCCACACCACTGGGAGACCCACTCACCCTGCCCAACACGTTGTTGTACTCATTGAAGCGGGCCGAGCTGGCCGTGTTCCACCCCGAGGTCGCAGAGCTCGTCGTCGATCTGGAAGTCCTCGGCGACTTGGTCAAGGAGCTCGCCCTCGATGCACCCCGACGTCCGCAGATCACCGTCGCGATCGGCCGGGCGCTCGACGCACTCGACCTCGAAGACGTGCCGTCCACTGCGTCCGCAGCCCGAGCCGAACTGGCCGATGTCCTCTCTCGCCGCGCGGTGCCCAGCGCGCACCGAGTGAGCGCGATCGGGCACGCCCACATCGACACGGCCTGGTTGTGGCCACTGCGCGAGACAGTGCGCAAGTGTGCGCGCACGTTCAGCAACGTGCTCGACCTGATGACTCGCGAGCCAGAGCTCAAGTTCGTGTGCAGCCAGGCACAGCAGCACGAATGGATGCGCGAGCTCTACCCGTCGATCTTCGCCGGGATGCAGGAACAAGCCGCAGAGGGACGGTTCATCCCGGTCGGTGGAATGTGGGTCGAAGCCGACACGAATCTGCCGTCGGGTGAGTCGCTGGCCCGCCAGTTCCTGCTCGGGCAGCGGTTCTTCCACGAGCACTATGGCCGGATCTGCGAGGAGGTCTGGATCCCCGACGTATTCGGGTATCCCGCCAGCCTGCCGCAGATCTTCAAGCTGGGCGGCGCACAGTGGTTCTTGACCCAGAAGCTGAGTTGGAACAAGCAGAACCGGATGCCGCATCACTCGTTCTGGTGGCAGGGAATCGACGGCACCCGGATGTTCACGCACTTTCCGCCGGTCGACACGTACAACGTCTCAATGATGCCGGCCGAACTCGCCCACGCCGAACGAAACTTCGCCGATCACGGCGGAGCAACGATGTCGATGGCTCCGTTCGGATACGGAAACGGTGGCGGGGGCCCGACACGCGAGATGATGGATCGATTCCGGAGGATGCGCGATCTCGAGGGACTCCCCACGATCGCGATCGAGTCACCGGCCGAGTTCTTCGAGAACGCGATCGATGACTACGCCGATGCCGCCACCTGGGTCGGCGAGCTGTACTTCGAGATGCATCGCGGGACATACACATCGCAGGCCAAGACCAAGCTCGGCAATCGTCGGGCCGAGGTCCTGCTCGGTGAGGTCGAACTGTGGTCCACCCTCGCGGAAGCGAAAACATCGAGCCCCTATCCATCCGCAGAACTCGAACAGGCGTGGCGCCAGGTTCTGACTCTTCAGTTCCACGACATCATCCCTGGTTCGTCCATCGCGTGGGTTCACGATGATGCCGAAGCAACGTACGAGGCCGCCTCCCAAACGTTGCGCGGCCTGCGCGGACGAGCGCTCGCCGCGCTGACGAGCACGGTCGGCGGCAGGGTGTTGCTGGCGAACTCGGCGCCGCACCCGAGAGCGGAGGTGATGACTCTCGGCAGCGGTCTGCTCAGCGGATCATCTGATCCGGTGGACGACGTGACGCAACGGATGCATGACGGCTCGATCGCATTCTGGACAGAGCTTGCTGCGATGTCAGTGACCGGAATCGACTCCACTTCGACGCTGAAGGCACCCGACGCCGTGACCGCATCCGTGGACGACGGGTGCATCGTTGTCGCCAACGACTTGGTCGAGATGACGATCGATGCCGACGGGTTGATCACCTCGTTCTACGACCGCCGCGCCGACCGCGAAGTGATCATCGACGGCCAACGCGCCAACGTGTTGGAGCTCTCGGCTGACCACCCGGTCGAGTTCGACGCGTGGGATCTCGACGAGTACTTCGCCAACAACACGATGCTCCTCACTGCTGTCGATTCGATCGAGATCGTCGATGCGGGCCCTCTGGTCGTTACGGTCCGAGTCACCCGCTCGTTCTCTCGATCCAAGGTGGTGCAGGACATCGTGATGCGCTCCGGCTCGGCCCGGGTCGACATCGTCAACGACGTCTCCTGGCACGAGAACGAGAAGGTGCTGAAGGTGGCATTCCCTGTGGATGTTCACGCAGACGTGGCGGCCTGCGAGATCCAGTTCGGGCACGTGTTCCGGCCAACGCACGCCAGCACGAACTGGGACGCCGCGAAGTTCGAGGTGTGTGCACACCGGTGGGTCGACATGTCCGAAAACGGCTACGGCGTCGCGTTGCTCAACGATTGCAAGTACGGCCACGACATCCATCGGGGAGCGCTGCGGCTGACGCTGCTCCGCGCGCCGAACTTTCCCGACCCCGATGCCGACCGCGGTGATCACCGGTTCACCTACTCGCTCTTTCCTCATCTCGGAGATCTCGTCGAAGGCGGCGTCGTCGCCGAGGCTGCCCGCCTGAATCAACCGATCATCGCGGTGGCTGGAAACACGGCCGGCTCGGCGGCCATTGCATCGGTTTCAGCGGTGTCCAGTTCTGATCCGGGCGTGGTGGTCACAGCGGTCAAGCTGGCAGCGGACGGCACCGGCGACGTCATCGTGCGTTGTTACGAATCGACCGGCGGGCGCCGAGCCGCCACCCTGACGACCGCCTTCGACAGCAGCAGTTGCCTCGTGACCGACTTCCTGGAACACGAACTCCCCGACGAAGCCGGATCGGCAACCTGGCGCAACCCCCAGGAGGTCGACGTCGAGTTGCGGCCGTTCCAGATCCTCACCCTCAGATTCAAAAGCTGAGAACGCGGGTTCGATTCCCGTCACCCGCTCCATTGAAAGACCAGCTCAGAGCGGGTGCGCCCCCTTGCGGGGGCGCGACCGCCGCCCGATTGCGACGCGGTGCCACCTCAACACGTGCCTGTCGGGTCGCGCTCTCCTTACGCACACCTGCCAACGGACATCAACAGCACGCCATGGATGAACGATCTGCTTGTATATCTTGGAGAACTCCAATATATTAAGCCTATGTCCGAGCTACTGCCCCTCGCCGACGCGGCCGACCTCCTTGGAGTGTCGGTCGAGCGCGTCCGCCAGCTCGTCGTTGGCGGCCAACTGCCCGGACAACGCTTTGGCAACGTGTGGGTGGTGCCCAAGGACGCTGTCGCGGCGCGTCGGTACTCGCCCGGGGTGCGAGGGCGGCCGCTCGGCCCGGTGAGGGCGTGGCACGAGATCCTCGGTGGGTCGATCGATCTCCGCCATCCGGGCAGGTATCAACGACGCGCGAACGTCGTGCGCTGCGAGATGAGTCGGGCAGACGTCGCCGCGCTGCCAGAGATGGTGGGCGCGATGCTCGGCGGCGTACGCGCCGCGATCGACCTCGGCGAACAGTTGGCGCCCGATGACAACCTCGACATGTACGTGTCAGCGCAGTCGTTCGCCGACCTCGATGAACGTGTTGCCTATGTCCCGGACGCGGCGGGGCGCATTGCGCTTCGAGTGGTCGACGATGAAGCTTGGGCGCTACTCCCGAAGGGTGCTCTCGCGCCGCAAGCGGCAGTGGCCCTCGACCTCCTCGAGTCAGGTGATCCACGGCACTGGATCTCCGCCGAACACTTGGCTCACCGCAATGGATGAACCCGACGTCGTGCGCCTACCACCGTTGGTCGGCGGCCAGGCAGAGTCGTGGCGCGCGCTCATCGAGATCGCGCCACAGCTCGGCCGCCACTGGCTGCTGATCGGCGGCCAGATGGTGTTCCTCCACGAGGTGGAGCGCGAGTCGACCGACGTTCGCCCTACGAACGACATCGACCTCGTCGTCGACCTTCGCATCGACCCGGCTGCGCTCGGGCACACGCATACCGTCCTCACTCGAGTCGGCTTCTCGCAGGACCTTCCGAGCCCGGAAGGGGTTGCGCACCGATACCGACGCGGCGATGCAACCATCGACGTTCTCGCCCCCGACCACATGGGCGCACGGGCGACACTCGCTCTCGGCAGCGGACGCACCATCGAAGCACCCGGCACCTCGCAAGCCTTTGGCCGCGTCTCACTCGTGCGAGTGGAGCTCGACAACAACATTGCCGGAGTCGTGCGTCGGCCAACGCTGGTCGGTGCCCTGTTGGGAAAGGCGACTGCCGTCACCGAGATCGTGTCCATGTCGTCGGCTGAACGCGCCAAGCACGTGCGTGACGTCGACGCTCTCGCGCGACTCCTCGGCCCGGCAGACCGAGCCGGTGCCTCGTTGACCACCAAGGAACGCTCGACACTCGTACGGATCGCCGAGCATCCCGACCTCAGCCCGTTGGCCTCGCGCTCGATTCAACTGACAACCGGGGCAGCGCACGGTTGAGGTGCGCATAGGGCCGTGATCAACCGACATCGCATGGCCGCCAGAAGCACACTCGCGCCGAAGAAGACCGTGCCGAACAAGCGCGGCTCGCGATCGCCGAGTCGCCCGCGCACGACGCCGACGAACCAGAGGAAGACGATCGTCGAGACGTCTGGGTGTCAACGGTTCTCGGCTATCTCGCCGAGGGGTGGAGCACGGAGGCCGTGCTGGTCGAGTTCCCCGCTCTCGAAAGCGACGATGTGCGGGCGTGTCTCGCGCACGCGGCCCAACTGGCCGACACGCGGTTCGCCGACCTCGACATCGGCGACAAGGAAACCGGCGTCGACAGACGGCCCAGCTCAGTCGCGTCCGAACCCGTCGGCGAGTAGTTCGTCGACTTGATGGCTGATGCCCTGTTCGCTCGCCCCAATCCCTGCGAACGACACGTGTCGCCGCCGGGGCTCAGCATCGACGTCCGGGGCATTCTCGGTGAGCACTTCCGCGGCGAGTTCCTCGACTGTGACACCCCGTGCAAGGGCAACCGCTTCGAGACGGCGCATGACATCGTCGGAAACGCGCACGCTCATCGTCATCTCCAAAGCGTACGCGCCTCGCCGGCGCCGTCCCTTGTCCCTCCGACGACCCGCCGCAGTCGGCGCGGCCAGGAATTCGTCACAGCGGAGTTCGTCAAGACTCGCCGGGCGGCCCGCTCTCTTGCTCTCGGCGCGTGCGAACCGGATGTTTACGAGTGTGATTCTTGCGTTGCGTCGATTTGGAGGCATAATTCTTGCATCCCGACCCCCAGTCGGCACATTTGGAGCCATGAATCTCTCAACGAGACCACCGCACGGCGACTTTGTCGTCGCGACGCCAGCCGACCACTCGCGTCTGAGTCGCCAAGCCAGCTCTGGGCAGGCTTTGCGATTGGCCAGCGGACTCTACGCCGTCGGGGCCACCCTTCCGCCGGAACAGGTTGCCCGCCATCACTTGCACGCAGTG
>JANOEM010000212.1:0-4328 GCA_031413195.1 Actinomycetes bacterium | reverse complement strand
ACGGCATTGCAATACGTGCCCTGCTCGACGTGGATGGTTGGCCGGCCACCCGTCAGATCCAACACCTTCGCATCGCGTTTGCCGCGCTGGCGCCCGCTCCCAAAGGAGAAGTCTCATGACCGAACGTTTCGTCGACCGGGTAGCCATCGTGACCGGGGCGGGTGGGGGGATCGGCGAGGCCTACGCCCGAGCTCTGCATGCCGAGGGAGCCAGCGTTGTGATCGCCGAATTGAACGCCGAGGCCGGCGAGCGAGTCGCGAGCGATCTCGGTGATCGCGCGCTGTTCGTTCACACCGACGTCGGCGACCCGGCAAGCACCGATTCAATGGCAGCAACGACTCACCAGCGGTTCGGACGCATCGATCACCTCGTCAACAACGCCGCAATTTTCGGCGACATGCAACTCGCAGGTCTGACCAACGTCGACTACGACTACCTGGATCGGTTCATGAAGGTGAACCTGATGGGCGCGCTGCATTGCACCCGATCGGTGATGAGACCGATGGGTGCAGGTGGTGGCGGCAGCATCGTCAATCAATCGTCGACCGCAGCGTGGATGGCGATCTCCGGTTTCTACGGTCTCGCCAAGGCCTCGATCAACTTCTTGACGACCTCGCTCGCCCAGGAACTCGCCCATCGCAATATCCGGGTCAACGCGATCGCGCCTGGGCCCACCGACACCGCAGCGCTCGGCAAGCAGCTCCCCGACGCGTACCGCGACCAGATCATCTCCAGCCTGGCCATCAAACGCCTGGGCACGCCCGAGGATCACACCGGTCCGGTGCTGTTCCTGCTTTCCGACGAGGCCCGCTGGATTACCGGGCACATCCTGGCCGTCGACGGCGGCCAGATCACGCGGATCTGAAGCAGGGAACGCGATGTGGCACGAGAGCAGACTTCTGATCGACGGCGAACTGAGAGACGCGACCGGCGGCGTCGTGTACCCGAACATCGATCCAGCGACCGAGAACGAGATCGGCATCGCGGCCGACGCGTCGCCGGCCGACCTCGACTCGGCCATCGCAGCAGCCAGGCACGCATTCGACGACACCGGCTGGTCGACGGATCCAGCGTTTCGCGCTCGGTGCCTGCGCCAACTGCACGAGGCGATGGTCGCGCACACCGCTGAACTGACCGAGATCACCATCGCCGAGGTCGGCGCGCCGCGTATGGCGTGCGACACGATTCAGGTGCGAACGCCGTTCGCCTTTCTTCCGTACTACGCCGATCTGGCCGAAAACTACGAATGGTCCCAAACCCTCGGTCGGAGCGACACCCTCGGTGGCCCCGCGCAGCGATGGATCGAGAAGGAGCCGATCGGAGTGGTCGGGGCAATCACCCCGTGGAACGTCCCCAACCAGATCAACCTCGCCAAGGTCGCGCCCGCCCTTGCAGCAGGGTGCACGGTTGTGCTCAAGCCCGCACCGAACACCCCGTGGACCGGATTAGCGCTGGGGCGACTCGTCGCCGATCACACTGAGATCCCGGCCGGGGTGTTCAACGTGATCACGTCGTCGGACAACGCGATCGGCGAACAACTCGTCACCGACCAGCGCGTTGACATGATCAGCTTCACCGGCTCGACGGCCACCGGCAGACGGATCATGGCCGCGGCGAGCGCAAACGTCACCAAGGTCTTCCTCGAACTCGGCGGCAAGTCGGTCCAGATCGTGCTCGACGACGTTGACGACCTGTCCGGTCCAGCGGTCACCGCAGTCTTCGGCATGGCCATGGTCGCCGGCCAAGGGTGCGCGTTGACCACCCGGATCCTTCTCCCCCGCGCTCGATACCACGAAGGCGTCGAAGCGCTCGCCGCGATGATGAGGGCCGTGCCGCCGGGTGACCCGCGCGACGCCGCCACCGTTCTTGGGCCGCTCATCAGCGCGGCGCAACGCGAACGGGTCGAGCGCCTCGTCGGCCAAGGTATCGAGCGGGGTGCCAGACTGGTCATCGGCGGTCAGCGGCCGACGCAGTTCGAGCGCGGCTTCTATTACGAACCGACGCTGCTCGCCGACGTGACGAACGAGATGACGGTCGCCCAGGAGGAGATCTTCGGCCCTGTTCTCGTCGCCATTGCGTACGACACGGACGAACACGCGATCCGGATCGCCAACGATTCGGTGTATGGGCTATCAGGAGCCGTATTCTCTGGAGACTACGAGCGGGCGATGAGAGTTGCCCGTCGCGTCCGGACCGGCACGATGTCGATCAACGGAGGCGTCTGGTACGGATGCGATGTGCCGTTCGGCGGGTACAAGCAATCGGGGATCGGTCGAGAAATGGGCATCGCCGGATTCGAGGAGTACCTGGAGACCAAGGCCTACGCTCGCCCAGCCTGAATCGCCGGTGTGCCGGGCCGAGATGACTTTGGACCCTTGCGAAGCACCCGTTTCCGGCGCAGGATGAGTGGACGAGCAAGGAGTACCGCGATGAGCGCCGAGCACTACGAGATTCCGACATGGGAATGCTTGGACCTGCTGAGGTCCGAGTCGATCGGCCGGATCTGCATCATCGAGCACGGCTATCCGCTTGCCCTGCCCGTCAACTATCGGATCATCGGGACGCAGGATGCGAGCACCGTCGTGATTCGTACCGCCCGCGACACGATGATCGGCCGCTACGAAGGCTTGACCTCGCTCGAAGTGGACGAGATCACCTTGCAGGACGGGACCGCGTGGAGCGTGATCGTTCGCGGCAGCCTGCGACGGGTGATCGGCGGCCACTCGCTCCCCGATCCGATGCCGATCATCACCGAGGGCCGTTACCAATGGGTCACACTCGACGTCGCCTCGATCAGCGGCCGCCGATTCATCACCCGTCCGGCCGACGACGGCTTCTCGGTCGAATGGCAGACCGAACCCTCCGTACCCCGCTGAGAGGCTCGTCCAGGTTCCAAGGAAACTGCCTCTGAGCAGGAGGTTCTGGGAGCCCGCAGTCGCGCCAGGGTCAAAGGTCCCATGATCACGTGACATAGTTGACGCCGGTGATTGACGATTAGCCCTAGGGCGTGCGGACCGTTCTGCCAAACTCGAACCCATGAACAACGATGATCGATCAGTCCTCTCCATCGGCGCGTTCGGCGTCGCAATCATTGCGCTGATCTTTGCCTTCTACACGCTCGGCAGTTCATCCGACGACGAACCCGCGACGGTCGAGCCTGGCACATCGGCCGCCGCGACGACGGTCGACATCAGCCTCACCGAGTTCGCAATGACTCCGGCGATGCCAACGGTCCCACCCGGAGCAGTGTCCCTGCGAGTGACGAACTCGGGAACAGCGATCCACAACCTGGCCTTCACGGAGGGTTCTTCCGCGACCACGCGTGATCTCCAACCGGGCGAAAGCCAGACCATCACGCTCGACAGCGTCGAGGCTGGCGACCTGCCGTTCATCTGCACGATCCCTGGGCATGCCGAATCCGGGATGAAGGGCATGCTGATGGTCGCGGCTGGCGCTGCCGGTGGCGGCGAGGCCGCAACGGGGGACACCGCAACTCCGACCACGATGTCGTTTCAGACGATGGACGATGAGATGACCGCACGGGCGCTTCGATTCGTCAACGAGCCGAAAGGAACATTCGGCGGCACCCGGCTTGAGCCGAAGGTTCTTGCAGACGGCACGAAGGAGTTCGATCTGACCGCCGAGATCGTGGACTGGGAGGTCGAGCCAGGCAAGGTCGTCAAGGCCTGGACCTACAACGGCATCGTGCCAGGACCCGAGATCCAGGTCGACGTTGGTGACAAGGTGCGCGTCGTGCTGCACAACGAGTTGCCCGAGTCGACCGTGATCCACTTCCACGGCGTCCGTGTCCCGAACTCGATGGATGGGGTCGATCCCTTCACCCAGGATCCCGTCATACCCGGTGACACGTTCGTCTACGAGTTCACTGCGCTCGAACCGGCGGTCGGGATGTATCACTCCCACCACAACGCCCAGACCCAGGTGCCGAACGGCATGGCCGGAGCATTCCTGATCGGCGAGATGCCGATCCCAGATTTCCTCAAGGAGAAGGGGATCACCAAGATCGACAAGTCGGTCAACATGGTCCTGAACGACGCGGGCACTATCGGGCTCTCGTTGAATGGCAAGAGCTTCCCGGCGACAGAGGCCTACGGGATGAAGGTTGGTGAGACCATGCTCGTCAACTACTTCAACGAAGGTCTGACGGCGC
This sequence comes from Actinomycetes bacterium, assembly GCA_031413195.1. Taxonomy (GTDB): domain Bacteria; phylum Actinomycetota; class Acidimicrobiia; order Acidimicrobiales; family Ilumatobacteraceae; genus WLMZ01. The sequence goes on along the minus strand of JANOEM010000212.1, from coordinate 157 downwards.
ACCCGCTGCCCATCTGGCGTTCTGGTCGGAGCAACTGGCCGGTGCGCCGATCGGCACATCGCTGCCGACCGACTATCCGAGGCCGGCGAACCAGCGCGGCCCCGGCGCGTCGCGCAAGATTTCCATCCCGAGCCTGCTCAGCCAGCGATTGATCGAC
>JANOEM010000211.1:0-5772 GCA_031413195.1 Actinomycetes bacterium | reverse complement strand
GTATCGGCGAGCGGACAACAGGTGGTGCCGAACCCTGATGTCTCGTTGTACGAGTTCACCGGGGCCATGATCAACTGGGGCTGGTTCCCAGGACTGTTCAGCGGGTGGGGGCCATTCGGCGGCGATCCCGTCGACCTCTCGACGGGCGAGTTCGTGATGGAAAAAGCGGATCTGGTCGTCCAGGATGTGATCCCCCTGACATTGACCCGCACGTACCGCACGGGCGACGACGCGTCTCGGCCGTTCGGGATCGGGACCACGCATCCGTATGCGATGTTCCTGTGGTCGGCCCACCAATGGACGGAAGCCGATCTCATCCTGCCGGATGGGAAAGGCATCCACTACGTGCGGACCAGTGCCGGCACCAGCTGGACGGACGCCGTCTTCGAGCACACGTCGTCGCCCACGGCGTTCTACAAGTCCACGATCGTGTGGAACGGCAACGGCTGGGACCTGACGCTGAAGGACGGGACCACGTACGTCTTCGGGAGCGAGGCGCCGCTGCAGTCGATCCGCGACCGGTTTGGCAACACGGTCCGGCTCACCTGGTCGTCGACGAACCTCTGGGGATTCGGCATCGGGAACATCGCCCGGGTGACGTCGCCGAACGGGCGCTGGATGGCGTTCACCTACGATGGCTCCAACCGCATCACGGAAGCCAAAGACAACATCGGCCGCACCGTCGGCTACCAGTACGACGGATCGGGACGGGTGTGGAAGGTCACCGACGCGCGCGGCGGCGTGACGGAGTACACCTACGATATCGCGCACCGGATGCTGACGATCAAAGATCCGCGCAGCATCGTCTACCTCGACACCGAGTATGACGTCAACGGTCGCGTCGAGAAGCAGACGCAAGGCGACGGCGGCGAGTACGAGTTCGCCTACACACTGAACGGCGGCGGCCAGGTCACGCAGACCGATCTGACGAATCCGCGCGGCTATGTCCGGCGCGTGGCGTTCAACAGCGACCGGTTCATGACATCCGACACGCACGCGCTCGGTCAGGCGGTCGAGCAGACGACGAGCTTCACCCGTGTCGGTGCCAGCAACCTCGTGGAAACCGAGACCGACGAGCTGGGGCGGGTCACCCGCTACACGTACGACAGCAAGGGCAACGTTGCCACAGCGACGCGCCTGCATGGAACCACTGACGCGGTCACGACTACGTACACGTCGGACCCGACTTATAGCGTGCCGACCTCAGTGACGGACGCACTGAGCCATACGACGACCTTCGCCTACAGCAGTCAGGGACGGCTCCAGTCCTCGACGAATGCGTTGAGTCTTCAGACGACCTTCGCCACCAACGCAGCCGGGCAGGTGCTCGCGGTGACGGACCCGTTGTCGAAGGTGACGGCGTTCGGCTACGCCGACGGCGATCTCCTGAGCGTCGAGACACCGCTCGGGAACACCAGCACGCGGTTCACGGACGCCGCGGGCCGGCTCATCAAAGTAGCGGACGCATTGGGGGCGAGGACACGGTTCGTCTACAACGCGCACGACCAGGTCACGAAAATCACCGACCCAAGGGATGGGGAAACGACGTTCACGTATGACGGCAACGGCAACCTCGTGACGTTGACCGACCCCCGGAACAAGACGACGACCTGGACCTACGACGAGATGGACCGGGTCGAGACACGGACCGACGCCCTCACGCGCGACGAGAGCTTCGTCTACGACCTGATAGGGAACCTGACCTCGTGGACCGACCGCAAGGGCCAGGTCACGACGTACCAGTACGACGCGCTCGACCGGCAGACGTTCGTGGGGTTTGGCACCACGGCGGGTCCCACCTACGCGAGCACGATCACGACGACCTACGACGCCGGCGACCGCGCCACCGACATCGTCGACTCTGCCGCCGGCACGATCGAGCGCACCTACGACCTGCTCGACCGCCTCACCGAAGAGGTCACGCCGGAGGGCACGGTCACCTACTCCTACGACGATGCGGATCGCCGCGCGACGATGACCGTCGCCGGCCAGACGCCCGTGTCTTACACCTATGACAACGCCGACCGGCTCACCGGGGTGACCCGCGACGCCGCGGCCGTCACCGTCGCCTACGACAACGCCGACAAGCGCACGTCGCTGACGCTGCCGAACGGGATCGTCGTCGAGTACGGGTATGACGACGACTCGCGGCTGACGGGCCTGACCTACAAGCTCGGGATGTCCACGCTGGGGACACTCACGTACGGGTACGACAGCACCGGCCAGCGCATCACGGTGGGCGGCACGTATGCGCGCACCGGCCTGCCCGCAGCTCTGGCCTCGGCGACCTACGATGACGCCAACCAGATTGCGACCTTCGGTGGGACATCGTTCACGTACGACGACAACGGGAACCTGACGACCGACGGCGTGCGGTCCTACACCTGGAACGCGCGCGACCAGCTTGCGTCGCTCACCGGTCCGGTCAACGGGAGCTTCGCCTACGATGGCTTCGGGCGCCGGCGAGCCAAGACTGTCGGCGGGACGACCACGCAGTTTCTCTACGACGGACTGAACCCGGTGCAGGAACTGGCCAGCGGGACGCCGACGGCCAACCTGTTGACGGGGTTGGGGATCGACGAGTTCTTCACGCGCACCGATGCTGCTGGTGTCCGGAACTACCTGACCGACGCGCTCGGGAGCAGCGTCGCGCTGGCCGATGGCAGCGGCTCGGTCCAGACCGAGTACTCGTACGAGCCGTTCGGCAGCACGACGACGAGCGGGGCGTCGAGCACCAATGCGCACGCCTTCACTGGTCGTGAAGCCGACGGCACCGGGTTGTATTACTATCGGGCGCGGTACTATCATCCGACGGCGCAGCGGTTCATTGCCGAGGATCCATTGGGGTTCGACGGTGGTGACGTGAATCTGCATGCGTACGTCTCCAACGCACCAACCACTTGGACGGATCCCGAGGGCTTGTTCCCCAGGTTTCCGTCCGTGCCGCCCCCGTCGTGGATGCCGACTCCGTGCACGCCTCGGAGTGCCAAAGAGCCACCGGCTTGGGTAAAAGTCCTGTGCTCGCCGGAAGGGCAACTGGGCATTGACATCATCATCGCCGTCGCTGGCGCAAGGGGCGGAGGAGGGCGGGGAGCCGGTCGACCGAGCGCCGGAGCGCGACGACCCGGTGCGCCGCCAGGTGTCACGTCTAGTGGACAGGCGACCGACCAATACGGAAACAAGTTGGGGGCAAGTGGTAAGCCCCAAGTTAACACTACGAGTAGCACGACGCGCGAGGGAGCACGAAATAGGGCATTGGATGAGGGCTCGGGGGCCACCGAACATGGAACGCCGAAACGGGGCGATCCCCATTTTCACCCGACCGATAGCCAGGGAAACAAAAAGCCCAATAGCACGCACCATACGTACCCGAGGAAGTAGGATCATGCCAGCCGAACGAAAGCAGCTGTGGATCGGAGCTGTCGAGGTGAGACCGCTACGGGACAAGAGTGAAATCTTGGGAGATAGGAAAGGGGCGTTCGTCAACATCGTGACGTGGGCCAATGATGCCGCGCAATATAGGCACAATGCCGAGCTCGTTATCGGAGGACTGGGCGCTCTCTTCGTGTCCGATGTACTCAATGCCGAGCCGGTAGAGGATAGGAGGGCGAGAGCCGGGAGTGAATTCGACGAGAGTGTCGAGGACTTGATCTCGCAGGCACACACCAACCCCAATGCGATCCTCTACGGTACGTTCCACAGGTTCGAAAGGGACGATGGGTGAAGATCGTCAGTTGGTGCGGACAAAAATGACCAAGCGAAAGGCGACGTGGAACGAGAGAATTCGAGTCGTGGCCTCTCGTCTGCTCGCTCCTGCTGATACCGAGTAGTGCACGGACACAGGTTCCGGGCTCGCGACCGATGTTTCCGGTTGCGCAGACCAGGGTCTGGCGGGTCTAGCCCGGGCTGCATCAGCCTGGATGCCAGTTAGCCTTCCGCCGACCGACACTGACTGACGCGGCACGGTGCTGGCCCAGGAACTGCCGTTCCTCGTCAGGAACCGAGAAATGTCGAAGGAATTTCCATCGCCAGCGGCATCGCCGCCGCTCGGGAACACGCCACGCGGTTCACCGACGCCGCCGGTCGGCTCATCAACGTCACGCACGGGACCGGGGCGCGAACGCGCTTCGAGTACAACGCGCACGATCAAACGACGAAGATCACCGACCCCAGGGGCGGGGAGACCACCTTCACGTACGACGGCAACGGCAACCCGCTGACGCTGACTGACGCCACGGGCAAAGACCACAACGTGGACCTATGACGAGATGGACCGGGTCGAGACGCGCACCGCCCCCCTCACCCGCGACGAGAGCTTCGTCTACGACCTGATGGGCAGCCTGATCTCGTGGACCGACCGCAAGAGCCAGGTCACGACCTACCAGTACGACGCGACAGCCCTGAGCCGGCGCGGAGCGCCAGCGAGTGGGGGGCCACGAGCGCTAGAGAATGACCGCCAGACGTTCGTCGGGTTCGGGACGACGGGGGGCCCAACCTACGCGAGCACGATCACGACGACCTACGACGCGGGCGATCGCGCGACCGACATCGTTGACTCCGTCGCCGGGACCATCGCGCGCACGTATGACCTGCTCGACCGCCTGACCGAAGAGGTCACGCCGGAAGGCACCGTCACCTACACCTACGACGACGCGGACCGCCGCGCGACGATGACCGTGGCCGGCCAGACGGCGGTGTCCTACACCTACGACAACGCCGACCGACTCACCGGCGTCACGCGTGGGGCAGCCGCGGTCACCGTCGCCTACGACAACGCCGACAAGCGCCTATCGCTGACGCTGCCGAACGGGATCGTGGTCGAGTACGCCTATGACGACGACTCGCGGCTGACGGGCCTGACCTACAAGTTGGGCCTGTTGCCCCGTCGTGCTGCGCATGTCGCGGCGAGAGATCGAGAAGAATGTTCAGCGGATATAGACAGCGCATCCTTCGCTCCTGTCGACATTCGTTGCGTCCAGGAGCTTCTCACCGCAGAGAACGCTGAGTCCGCTGAGCAAATGTGGTTTAGGGCTCGGCGCTCTCGGCGCCCTCAGCGGTGAGAAGCTCTTGGACAGCCTGACCGCGATGGCTGGGTCGTATGGGCGGCGTCGACTCTTGGCAAAGGACGCATTGTGGGCTAAGGTCCAGCCCATGAATCGACGTGACTTTCTGACGGCCGCGGGGACGGTGGGTGTCGCGCCCCTGGTTGGCGGCCGGGTGGTTGCCGGACAAGTGGCAGGTGCACCCCAAACCGATCGGGCGTACTGGGTCAGCGAGATGACGCGACTGGCCGACCCGGTGCTGAAGAATCTGGCCAACGGCACGCTGAAGGCGCGCATGCCGGTCGAACAGGCGGCGGGGAGCGATCGGCGGGGGGTGAGCCATCTGGAGGCGCTCGGACGGCTCGTCGCCGGCATCGCCCCCTGGATCGAGCTCGCGCCCGATGACACACCCGAAGGACGCCTCCGCGTCGAGTATGCCGACCTTGCCCGCAGGGCCATTGCTCGAGCCGTCGATCCTGCGTCGCCGGACTTCTTGAACTTCACGCGCGAGCGGCAGCCGCTCGTGGACGCCGCGTTCCTGGCGCAGGGCGTTCTGCGCGCGCCTCGTGCCCTCAGGGAGGCGCTCGGGGCGACGACGACCAGGCAGCTCATCGTGGCGCTGGAGTCGACGCGCGCGATTACGCCGGTGTTCAGCAACTGGTTGTTGTTCTCGGCCACCGTCGAGGCCGCGCTCGCGCGGCTCGGTGCAACCTGGGACCGGATGCGCGTC
>JANOEM010000210.1:0-2825 GCA_031413195.1 Actinomycetes bacterium | reverse complement strand
GGTAGGACGCAAACGCGTAATCACCCTCTACATCGAACACTGAACACTTACCCACCAGTTCGGCACTGTTCGTTCGGTTGACCAAGATATCGCCTCGTCTGAGCAAGAATTTTGTGCAGCACCAGCACACGCTTCACCCCGGTCGGTTGGCAGGAGACACCGTTCTACATGGACGAGCTCGTCGCCCGCACCAACACGGCTCTGAGCGACAACGAGACCCATCCCTTTCTGATCGTCGCCGCGTTCGCGCTCGACCTGCTGTGCATCCACCCATTCACCGACGGCAATGGCCGTGTCGCGCGGCTCGCCACCACACGCCTGTTACAGCGAGCCGGCTATGCGGTTGGCAAGTACGTGAGCGTGGAACAACTCATCTACGAAACCAAGGACGAGTACTACCGGTCGCTTGAAGCATCGACGAAAGACTGGTTCGACGACGGACAGCACACCGCCTGGCCGTGGGCCGGCTACCTGCTCGGGCGACTCGACGCCGCCTACACCCGCTTCGGAACTTGCGTCGCTGCGGCGACGGGGCGCGGAACCAAACAGGAACGCGTCCGCGACTTCGTGTTGCTGCAGGCCCCGACCACGTTCACCATCGCAGACATCCGCAGAACCGTTCCCGGCATCAGTGACAACACCATCCGACTCGTCCTCAGCGAACTCAAGAACGAAGACCTGATCGCCAACAACGGCACCGGCCGCAACGCCAGCTGGCACCGAGTCAGCGTTTGAACGACCCCTACGAGGCGACCGGGTTCATTGCCATCGATCACCCAAACATCTCCGGGCGCCCGACCGTTGGCCGGTGGATGGATCTTCGTGAACCAGCGTGAGAGGGACCTCGTGTCCCGAACTGCCGATCTCGCGCACTCCCCAGACTCCCCAGGGAGTGTGCGATCGTGAATCACAGTCACGTGGGAGTGACGAAGGCCCCCTTGTGGGGGCCTCTCGGGTCTCTGAACAAGTACCTTGCAGTGGGGCTACACAGAATCGAACTGTGGACCTCATCCTTATCAGAGCGAACGAGGCGTGTTCGCTCGTGTCGACTGGTGTTGCTTCATAGCGTCTGAGCTGGGGTGATGTGTTATCTCGTGTTGGTTGGTGTCGCCTCGTTTTGCGTGGTCCGCGGACCACGCGCGGACCTGGCGTTGTTAGCATCGCAACATGGCGTCGATTCGCGTCAAGCAGTTGTCGAGCGGAAAGCAGGCGTATCTGGTTCGGGTCCGCGCCGCGGACGGCCAGGAGCGCACGAAGCAGTTCGCCCGGCGCAGGGACGCCGAACACTACGCGCATCTGATCGAGGAAGATCGCAGCAACGGCTCGTACATCGACCCGCGGCTCGGCAAGATCACCGTCGGCGAATGGTTCGACCGGTGGTGGCCGACGGTCACGACCTTGCGGCCGAGCACGCGTGCGCGGGACGAAGCCTCGTTTCGGATTCACGTGTTTCCGACGTTCGGCACGACCCAGCTGTCACGCGTCGACCGAACGAGTCTCCGCCAATGGGTCGCATGGCTGAGCGATCCATCAGGCGGAGGGCTCGCGCCCGCGACGGTGACCAAAGCCGTGCAGGTCTTCAACAAGACGATGCGGGCCGCGACCGAGGATCGCCTCATCTCGAGCAATCCAGTCGAGCGGCTTCCGCTCCCGAAGATCGTGCGCGAGGAGATGCGCTTCCTCACGGCCGACGAGTTGTGGACGCTCGCCGACACGATCGACCCTCGGTACCGAGGCTTCGTCCTCCTGGCCGGCTACAGCGGCCTTCGCCTCGGCGAGCTACTGGGTCTCCGCTGGCAGCGCGTCGACCTTCTCCGGCGGCAGGTGGTGGTTGCCGAGACGTTGGTCGATCTCGCCGGCCACGTCTCGTTCGGACCGCCAAAGACGAAGGCAGCGCTGCGCACTGTTGGCATCCCGTCCTTCGTCGCCGAGGAATTGTCACGGATCCCGGACGGACCTGCGCCTCAAGATCAGCTCGTCTTCCGGTCCCCTGATGGTCATGCCGTGAGGCCCGGCCTCTTCCGCCGCCGTTTCTGGACGCCGGCGGTAGCCGCTGCGGGCCTCTCCCCACTGCGGATCCACGATCTCCGGCACACTGCTGTTTCGCTCTGGATCGCCGCGGGCGCGAACCCGAAGCAGGTCGCCGTGCGGGCCGGTCATACGAGTGTCTCGGTCGTGCTCGACCGCTACGGCCATCTCTATCCACAACAAGAGCTGGATCTGATGGAGAAGCTCGAACGTCCGCGGACACCAGCAGCCAACTGAGGCGCGTTTCATTCGCCACGAGATCGACGCTTGTCAGCCTCCAAAGTCGCAGCGCTGCTCGCTGTCCATGTGGCTGCTCGGGCAGTACGATCTGGGACATGGCCAAGCGCGCCGACGACTTCCTCAACGATTCGATGATCGACGTCGTGAATGCGGACGACGACAACTCCATCGCCGCACTCACGGCGTGGCTGGCCGACCTCGAACGCGACGCGGACTGGATAGATCTGCCGACAACTGCTGCTGAGCTCATTGCGGAAGATCGCGGTTCGCGCGGATCGTGAACGCCGTCGTCCTCGACGCGTCAGCCGCCGCCGAGATCGTCGCACGCACCACGCTCGGGCGAAGCCTCCTGGCGCTCGTGCCCCAAGATCGAGTTTGGTGGGTACCGGATCACTTCCACGTCGAAACGGCCGGGGCGTGCTCGACGTCGGTCTGTACAACGACGTGACGACGAGGTCGCGTGCTGATTCCCGCCCGTGGCGCCCGATGCCCCCTGGTTCGGTCATGTCGCCGTATGCGCCTACTGATCCGAGCGACGAGGTGGCGATGTTCTCGAT
>JANOEM010000209.1:0-5243 GCA_031413195.1 Actinomycetes bacterium | reverse complement strand
GCTGATGCTGCGACCGGCTCGTCGGCCGGAGCCAGATCTTCGAACGCCGGCGGGGCCATCCCGGGCTTCCAGTACTGGTATAGATCCCGCACCACGTCGAACAGACCGTCTGCGGTAAACCCCTTCTGGAGATCCACGGTGACCATGTTCATGTAGAGGTGCACACCGGCAACCTGACCGGTGTCGAACAGCCGACGAGCAAGCTCTGCCGATGGGCGCGGGCCAACGGCATCGGTACCGGCGGTGAACCGTTCGTGCCCAGAACCGGTCAGGTTGCGGTTCAATTCGAACCGCACAACCCCCGGAATGGAACTCTTCTTCTCGACGACGCCGACCAATTGACCCATAGCCAACACGTTAGTTGCAGATCACCGAAGCATCCCATCCAACCGCCTACGCTGACTGCCGTGTTGACGACACATCACTACGGGACACTGCAGTGGATGGACGTCGTCGACCCGACAGATGACGACCTGCACGCGGCCGCGACCACCCACGGTCTTGCGGACCACAACTTCGAAGAAGCCAATCGACGAGCAGCACGGCCCACGCTTCAACGCTTCGTCGACCACGCCTACATCGTTGCGTTCTCGGGCGCGCTCGCCGAGATCGACATGTATGTCGGGCCGAACTGGCTGGTCACCGTCCGCCGCCACGATCCCGACGGGCACGAGTGGGACCCGACCGTTGCCATACAACGATTCGAGCGCAGGTGTGCCGACGCTCCCGACTCGGGACGACTCCTGTTGACGATCCTCGACGAACTCGTCGACGGCTACTTCGACTCGACCGACCTGATCGAGACTCGACTGGAGAGCCTCGAGGAGCGGATCTTCGGAGACAACGCTCATGCCGAGACGAGGATCCAACAGGAGTTGTTCGGGATCCGCCGTGAACTGCTCGAGCTTCGGCGAGTGGTGATGCCACTGCGCGAGGTGCTCGCTGCGCTCTCGCGGATGGAAGTGCCCTGGATCAATGGCGAAGCAATCGTCCAGTGCCGTGACACCTACGACAAGCTCCTCCGGGTGGTCGATGTCGTCGATGAGCAGCGCGAACTGATCGGCAATGCGGTCGATGCCCATCTCGCGGTGATGTCGAACCAGATGAACTTGGTGATGAAGAAGCTGACCGCCTGGGGTGCGATCGTCTTCGGCGCGACCCTGATCGCGGGGATCTACGGAATGAACTTCGAGCACATGCCAGAACTGCGCTGGAAGTACGGCTACCCGTTCGCGCTCGGCGCGATGGCCACGTTGGGATTCGTGCTCTACCGCCTGATGCGGCGCAAGGACTGGCTCTGACTGGCCCAATCAGTCCGGCGTTTCACAGCGCGGTCAGCGAATGTCGGGCAGGGGCCGACATGTGATGCCTGCGGGGTACTTCGCGACGCTTGACAATACAAGTACAATACAAGTCATGACGTCAACGACCGAGTGGGATCCCGAGCAGTACCGACGATTCGCCCGCGAGCGAGCCCAACCGTTCCACGACCTGCTCGCACTCGTCGAGCCCGCGAGGTTCGGTCGGGCAATCGATCTCGGATGCGGCCCGGGAGAGCTCACTGCATTCGCGGCGGATCACCTCGGTGTTTCAGAGATGACCGGCATGGACAACTCGCCGGCAATGCTCGAGGCTGCGTCGGCACATGCCACTGCTTCGGTGAAGTTCACGTCGGGCGACATCTCGAACTGGACGTCGAATCGCGATCACGATCTCGTGCTCGCGGCCGCCAGTCTGCAATGGGTCCCGAGACATCCCTCCGTGCTTCGACGCTGGACCTCGGCGCTTGCGCCCGGCGGACAACTCGCCGTGCAGGTTCCGGCGAACGGGGACTCACCGACGCACCTGGTCGCGTCCGCGCTGGCCGAGACGGAGCCCTACCGCTCGGCCTTCGGGGAAGCAGGTCCGCCGATCGATCCGGTGGCCTCGTACGTCCTGCAGCCACAGGAGTACGCCCAACTGCTGTTCGACCTCGGTTACGAACGCCAGCACGTGCGGATGACCGTCTATCCGCATGTCCTGCCAAGCAGCCGTCACGCCGTCGAATGGGTGAAGGGAACGATGCTGACGCGCTTCGCCAAGACGCTTCCCGGCGAGATCTACGGTCAGTTCCTCCTCGACTATGAGCAGCAGTTGCTCGATGAACTCGGTCGCCACGAACCATTCTTCTTCCCGTTCCGGCGCATCCTGATCTGGGCCCGCCTACCCCAGTCGTGACCAGCCCAGACTCTCGCCCGAACCCTCGCCCGAGTTCTGGTCCGGGTTCCGGTATGGACGCCGCGACACCTCACCGATACGTTTGCGCAATGGCAGAGATCTCGCTCGAACAGTTCACCACCGAGGCAACCGAGTTCCTCGAAACGCACGCGACCCGCAAAGAAGCCGAGCAGGCCTTCGAATGGGGCAAGGGTTCCGACAAGGTCGCGATGTTCGAGGAGAAGGATCGCAGCGAAGAGGTCGAAGACATCCGTCGCGCCTGCGCCTGGCGGGCCCAGAAATTCGATGCCGGCTACGGCTGGATCAGCGGTCCGAAGCGGTTCGGCGGGCGCGAGCTCCCGCACGCCTATCAGCGCTCGTTCGACTCGTTGGAGAGTCGATTCCAGGTGCCCAACCAGAGTTACTTCACGATCGGCTTGGGAATGGTCGCGCCGACCATCGCTGCCCACGCGAGCGAAGCAGCGAAGGATATGTACGTGGCCAAGATGTTCCGCGGCGACATCGTTGGTTGCCAGTTGTTCAGCGAGCCGGGGGCCGGTTCCGATCTTGCCAGCCTGCAGACAAAGGCCGAGCGGGACGGCGATGTCTGGGTGATCACCGGCCAAAAGGTGTGGACCAGCGGCGCCCATTACAGCGACATCGGCGAGGTCATTGCCCGAACAGACCCCTCATTGCCCAAGCACAGGGGCCTGACAGGATTCATCGTCGACATGCGCGATCCGGCCGTCGAGATTCGCCCGCTACGCCAGATGACGGGCGGAGCCAGCTTCAACGAAGTGTTCTTCAACGAACTCCGCGTCCCCGACGACCACCGCCTCGGCGACGTCAACAACGGCTGGAACGTCGCGCTCACCACGTTGATGAACGAACGCGCCGCGATCGGCGCAGGCGGCGGTGGTGGAGGGATGTACACGCGGGTGATCGAGATGACCCGCGCCTTCGGTCTGACCGATGATCCCGTCACGCGCCAGATGCTCGCCGATCTCTTGATCCACCAGAGAGTTGCCGGCTACAACAACCAGCGGGCGATGGACAAGATCCTGGCCGGCGGCCTGCCGGGCCCGGAGATGAGCATGGCCAAGCTTGCTGGCACCATGAACATGCGCCGCCTCGGTAACTTCGCGTCCCACGTCCTCGGCGCGAAGATGGTCGTCGACACCGGCGAGTGGGGCACGTACGCGTGGAGTCAACTCGTGCTCGGAACGCCGGGCGGCCGCATCGCCGGTGGCAGCGACGAAGTGATGCGCAACATCGTCGGTGAGCGGGTGCTTGGCTTGCCGAAGGACTCCGGCATCGACAGCAAGAGTCCGTTCAACGAACTCAAGGTCGGCACCCAGACGTCCTGATCGAACGTCCGCTGCCGCGTAGTGCGTGCGTTTGTGAACATCTGCCGCTATGGTCGAGGCCGCTGTTCATCGGAACAGATCACACGTGAGTAGCTCGGCATCCCACTAACTGGGCGCAGTCACATCGAGCTGCGAGCGTGTGCCGCCCATAAGGGCCCTTTCAAGGAGCTACAACATGACTACTTCGTTCGCAGAGCTCGGCCTGCCCGCGCGCCTCGTCGAGGCCCTCGCAGCCGATGGCATCACCGAGGCGTTCCCGGTGCAAGCCATCACTCTCCCCGATGCCCTCGCCGGCAAGGACCTGTGCGGCCGTGCGCCCACCGGTTCCGGCAAGACGCTCGGATTCGGAATCCCGATGATGGTTCGGATCAGCCAAGCCGAACCCACCAAGCCGACGGGACTCGTGCTGGTACCAACCCGCGAGCTCGCCGAGCAGGTGCAGCGGGCGTTCGTCCCGCTGGGGCGCGCCCAGTGGCGCTTCATCCAGGCGATCTACGGCGGCGCATCCTTCGGACCGCAGATCCATTCACTGCGCAAGGGTGCGTCGGTCGTGGTCGCCACTCCCGGTCGCCTGATCGACATCATCGAGAAGGGCTACTGCGATCTCAGCGCAGTCGAGGTTTGCGTCATCGACGAGGCGGACCGGATGGCCGACCTCGGTTTCATGCCCGACGTCCGCAAGATCCTCGACATGACACCGAACACCCGCCAGACGATGCTCTGGTCGGCCACGCTCGACGGTGACGTCAACGAACTCATCCGCGACTACATGAAGGACCCGGTTCGCCACGACCTGCTCGCCGACGTCGAGCAAGCCCCGGTGGACCACAAGTTCGTCGTGACCCGCCCGACCGAGCGCCTCGATGCAGCCGTCGCGCTGATCGAAGAGCACGGCCCCTCCATTGTCTTCGTCAAGACCCGCTTCGGCGTCGACGACGTGTCCGAGGACCTCAATCGGGCGGGCGTCAAAGCCGGCGCCCTGCACGGAGCCCGCAGCCAGGCAGTCCGCCAGAGAGTCCTCGAGGACTTCAAGCGGGGCAAGCTGCAGGCCCTCGTCGCGACCGACGTCGCTGCCCGAGGTATCCATGTCGACAACGTCAGCCTCGTGCTGCACTACGACATGCCCGACAACGACAAGGACTACACCCATCGCTCGGGTCGCACCGGTCGCGCCGGCAACGCCGGAGTCGTCATCGCGTTCGTTCCGCCGAGCCGCCAGCGCCTGGCCCGACAGATGAGCGATGCCGTCGGTGCCGACGTGATGTGGGAGCAGGGCGAGACCCCGATCGAGCGAGTGCCGGCACACGAGCGCGAGACGGGCAATCGCGACCGTGGCGCCCGGGAGTCCCGCGGCGGCTACGTCGATCGTGACCGCTCAACCGGTGGATACCGCGGCAGCAACGATCGGCCGAGCTACGGACGTCCCAACACCGACCGGCCGAGCTATGGCCGACCCAACAACGACCGACCCAACAGCGACCGACCCAGTTACGACCGGCCCAGCTACGACCCAGTTACGACCGGCCCAGCTACGACCGGCCAAACAACGACCGGCCCAGTTATGCCGACCGCGACCGCTCTTCCGGCGGATATCGCGGCAACGCTGATCGCCCGAGTCCTGCGCGGCCATCCTCCGACCGTCCGGGCTACGGCGACCGTCCGACGTACGGCGACCGCGAC
>JANOEM010000208.1:0-2392 GCA_031413195.1 Actinomycetes bacterium | reverse complement strand
CACGACTTCGAGTTTCTCGAACGGCTCTTGCCGAAGCTGTTGATCAACTTCACGTGGTGGGTCAACCGCAAGGACTCCGCAGGGAACAACGTCTTCGAAGGTGGCTTCCTCGGCCTCGACAACATCGGACCGATCGACCGCTCCGCACAACTTCCGATCGCCGGTCATCTCGAACAATCGGACGGCACCGCATGGATGGCGATGTATTGCCTCGACCTGCTCGAGATGAGCCTCACCCTCGCGATGCACAACAACGCCTACGAAGATGTCGCCACGAAGTTCTTCGAGCATTTCACCTATATCGCCAACGCTGTTTACGAACGCAACCTGTGGGACGACGAGGATGGCTTCTACTACGACGTGCTGCAGGCCGACGCAGGCTGGCGCATCCCGCTCAGGGTCCGTTCGATGGTCGGGCTGCTGCCGATTGTCGCGACGACGACGCTTGGCGTCGCGACACTGCAGAAGCTGCCCGACTTCGCCGGACGAGCCGCATGGTTCGCCGAGAACAAGGCCGACCTGGCCGAGCACGTCACGCGGATGCACAGCCGCCACGAAGGCCGCGGGCAGCTGCTCTCGATCGTCTCCCCCGAACAACTGGACCGCGTCCTGCGATACGTGCTCGACGAGACCGAGTTCCTGTCGCCCCATGGGCTACGCGCCCTCAGCGCGCATCATCGCGAGCATCCCTTCACCCTCGACCTCGCTGGTATGGAATACGGAGTTGACTACGAACCGGGGGAGTCGACGAGCGGCCTCTTCGGGGGCAACTCGAACTGGCGCGGCCCGGTGTGGTTCCCCGTCAACTTCTTGCTGATCGAGGGCCTGCGCCGGTTCGGTCGCTTCTTCGGCGACGATCACACGGTGGAGTGTCCGACCGGGTCCGGCCAATTGATGACGATGAGCGAGGTAGCTGACGAGCTCTCGCAGCGTCTTGTCGGTCTCTTTCGTGACGATGCTTCCGGCCGCCGACCTTGCTTCGGTCGCGAGGAGCGGATGCAGAACGACCCTGTCTGGCACGACAACCTTCTGTTCCACGAGTACTTCCACGGTGACACCGGCGCCGGACTGGGGGCCTCGCACCAGACCGGCTGGACCGGCCTCGTCGCCAACTTGATCATGGGCTCATGAACGCGCCACGGGTGCGTTGATCTGGTTCGGGCCGCATGCTTGCACCTCACTCTCGGAGAGCGACATGCGAGTGGTCACCGACGGGCTCGGTTGGTATGCGATGGGTACCATCGCCGGCTGAACTGCGTCGAAACCCGAACGGCGAGATGTCGCAGACCGCCCGCTCATCAGACACGGCCACCCCCAGCCTCGTGCTCGCTGTAGGGCGACCCCTGTTGCTTCCACGTGGTGGGGAGCATGACGACGCGCATCGCCTCGTAGGAGACGGAGGCATGCGACCCACGCACCTCCACTGCGACGAACCCCGCCCCCAACATCCGGCAGGCGGTGCCGCCCAGGAAGACGAACAGGGCGATGGTGGCGAGCACGCTCGAGTCGGCGAGGGCGGCGGCGCCGATCACGAACATGCACACCACCAGCGTGAGGACGGCGGTGTAGCCGAGGAGGATGCCGTGATGGACCAGCCGGTGGCGGTGGATGAGCATGGGCACCTGGTGGTCGATCTGGATCAGCCGCTCCCGGGCGAGCTCCTCGCGTCCCGCGTCCGGGGCAAGGAGGGCGAGACCGAGTCGCTCGGCAGCGAGTGCCCGGATCCGGTCGTTGATCGATGAGTAGTGGGCCAGCATGCCCGTGAGCAGGATGCCGCAAGCCGTCACCATCACCACGGGGGCGAGAATGAGCTGGATCGTCTTCCCGGCAGTCTCAATGTTCACGACTTCTCGAGTCGCTGGCCGAGCTGGCCGCCGCGGCCACGCCGTGGCGCTTCACCAGTGAGGCGGGCGGAACCCGACAGGGCCGCCAGGTTGATGGATGCAGGCTTCATGAATCCTCCTGAGTCGAGCAGACTCCAGTCCACCAGGTTCCAGTCCGCGGGGCGACGGATGCGTTACAGCAGCGGAACTCTACGGCCAACTCGATCACGGGCCATGCAACGACGATCCGTAAGAGCCACGGCGCCACCTCCGCCGCATCGGTGCGGAACAGCGGCGCCGGCCACCACAAGTCGTTGTCGTTGAGGGTCGACATCGCGTTCCCGACGATCGTCAGCGAGGTCCGCCGGAATCTCATATCGACCAAGTCAATCTCTTGATTCGATCCAGAAGTTGTGGTTGACTGTTCATCGTGACTGATGCCCCGGAGCGAGAGTTTCTCGTTCATGATCCGATCGAGCAGCAGAGCTTCGTGCAGCAGCTGAGGAGTTGTGGGCTCCAGGTCACAGCACAGCGTCTGGCGATCATGCGGGCGGTCAGCGCCTGCCCGC
>JANOEM010000207.1:0-12780 GCA_031413195.1 Actinomycetes bacterium | reverse complement strand
CGGGACATCGCCGTTCGACACGTCGTCGGCGACCGGTTTCTCGGCACCGCTGCCGCTGAACGATCGGGTGAACGCGGCATCATGTATTGCGTGATCGGCTACGAGGACCAGATGGTGGAGGTGTATGCCGCGGCGGATCTGATGATCACGCGGGCTGGCGCGAGCACCATCGCCGAGCTCTCCACAACCGGGATGCCCGCCATCATCGTGCCCTGGGCCGCCTCTGCTGATGATCACCAGACCGACAACGCACGGATCCTTGGAGACGTCGGCGGGGCGATCGTGATGTCGGAGTCCGATCTCGCAATCAAAGGTCTCTCCTCGACCGTGTCGAGTTTGATCGACGACGTAGATCGTCTTCACCGGATCTCAGCCGCCGCCGAGGATGCCGGAGCCATGCATCGCAGCGGTCAGCTGATCGCGCTCATCGAACAGATGGGAGCTGGTCGATGACCGACACCGCCGGCGACCGGGGACCGCTCGCTCCGCCGCTCACTCCGATCGACCTGTCCGTACCGAAGCGGCTTCACGTGGTCGGCGTCGGCGGTCCCGGAATGAGTGCGATCGCGATCGTTCTGGCCGAGATGGGTCATTCCGTTTCGGGCAGTGACCTCCGCGAACAGCCGATCCTCGATCGCCTTCGCGCTGCGGGGGTCTCGGTGCAGGTCGGTCACAGCCGATCCCATGTCGACGGTGTCGAGGCCGTGACCGCGTCGACTGCAGTGCCGTCGCGGAACATCGAGCTCGACGAGGCACGAGAGGCTGGCGCCATCGTGCTGCGCAGGGCCGGGATGTTGGCCGGGATCTGCGCAATGGCGAAGTCGATCGCGGTCGCGGGGACCCACGGCAAGACAACGACCTCGAGCATGCTGATGTTGGTGCTCGCCGAAGCCGGCTGGCGACCGAGCTTCGTGATCGGTGGCGACGTCACCGACATGGGCACAGGTGCGCAGTGGACGGGGAGTGATTGGTTCGTCGTCGAAGCAGACGAGAGCGATGGCACCCATCTCGAACTTCCCCTGTTCGCCACGATCCTGACCAACGTCGAGGTCGACCATCTCGATCACTACGGGTCCTTCGAAGGCATCGTCGAAGGGTTCGACCGGTACCTGGCCCAGATCCCCGGTCCAAAGGTCCTGTGCGCCGATGATGCGGTATGCGCGGAACTGTCCGCTCGCCACGGGGCAGTGACCTACGGGTTCACCGAGAGGGCCGACTTCCGGGCAGTCGATCTGCGGCCCGAGAACGGGTCGTTCCGATTCACCGTCGAACGTCACGATCAACGGCTTGGCGAGGTGTTCCTGCCCTTGCGAGGTACCCACAACGTTCAGAACGCGATGTCGGTGATTGCCATGGCGGCCACGATCGGTGTTCCATTCGATGTCATCGCGTCTGCGCTGTCGCGATTCGGCGGCGTTGCCAGGCGGTTCGACATCCGCGGCCATGACGGCGGTGCCACCCTCGTCGACGACTATGCCCATCTCCCCTCCGAGATTGCTGCAGTTCTCGCCGCTGCGCGAGCAAGCGGAGACGATTGGGAACGAGTCGTTGCGGTGTTCCAGCCGAATCGGTACAACCGGATGGCCGAGTTGTGGCCCGAGTACCGCGATGCGTTCGTCGATGCCGATCTGATCGTGTTGACCGACATCTACTCGTCGGGCACGACCCCCATTCCCGGTGTCACCGGAAAACTGGTGGTGAACGCCGTCCTCGATGCTCACCCACGGTCGCATGTGGTGTGGTTGCCGCATCGCAACGATCTCGCCCAATACCTCGCCGGCGTCCTGCGCTCCGGCGACGTCTGCATCTCGATGGGGTGCGGTGACATTGCGTCGCTCCCAGACGAAGTGCTCACGGCACGCTTGACGCGCGAGAGTTCGAGAACATGACGATGACGGGTGAGCTCTCGCTCTCTGCTCGTATCGATCGAGCCGCGCAGATGCTGGGTCCGCTCGCGGAACGGGACGTGCCGCTCGGGATCCTGACCACCTATCGAGTCGGCGGCAACGCCGCGCTCATGGCGAAGCCGACAACGATCGACGAACTGCACGAGATTGCCGACGTCGTCCGCACATGCGATCTGCCCGCCCTGGTCATCGGGCGCGGATCGAACATGCTCGTTGCTGACGACGGATTCAACGGCCTCGCTATCTCGCTGGCCGAACTTGCGGCCGATCATCGCATCGAAGGCAACGACGTCGTTGCAGGGGCGATGGTCGCCCTGCCACAACTCGCACGGATCGTGTCGGCGGCTGGCCTGACCGGGTTCGAATGGGCGGTCGGCGTGCCTGGCAGTATCGGTGGCGCAGTGCGGATGAACGCCGGTGGCCATGGCAGCGACATCCAGGCGAGCCTGATCGAGGTGCTCGTGTTCGACCTGCGGCGCGCGTCGGCGGATCGTATCCCTGCCGACCGCCTCGGGCTGCGGTTTCGGGGGAGCGACCTGGCAGACCACCAAATCGTCATCGAGGCGCGCCTGCGGTTGGCGCCCGGGGACCGACAGCGCTCGGAGACCGAACTCAACGAGATCGTCCGGTGGCGCCGGGACAATCAGCCGGGCGGCCAAAATGCGGGCTCGGTATTCGTCAATCCGATTCCCGGCGAGTTGTCGGCCGGAGAGCTGATCGATCGAGTCGGGCTGCGGGGCACCGTTTGCGGGTCAGCGACCGTCTCCGCCAAGCATGCCAACTTCATCCAGTCGAGCGACGGAGGTCGTGCTGGCGATGTCCGTGCGTTGATCGATCTGGTGAGGTCGCGAGTCTCGGCCGAGACCGGCTTTGTGTTGCGCAGCGAAGTTCGACTTGTCGGCTTCGATGTAGCTGTAACCGATGTAGCTGTAACCGATGACGCTGTAACCGATGACGCTGTAACCGATGACGCTGGAGAAGTCGTCCTGTGACCGACTCGAAGGTGCCCCTCGGTGACGGCAACGTGCCGGACAAGGTGCTCGAGGAGCTGTTGGCTGCGTTTGCAGCCGACGAGCCCGATGACGCGCCGATCATCGATCTCGACGATCCGTCGATAGATCTCCTGCTCGGCCTCACCCCGACCGGTACCGAGCAGACCGTGGGTTCGGAGGATGAACTCGTCACTGCCCAGCAACCGGTGACGGAACCCCGAACCGAGCGGGCGGACCGCCAGCCGATCCAGATCGGGGGTGGCGACGACTTCGTCGACGCGGTCTACCTTGACGAAGAAGGCGCCGATCGGCTTCGCGGTGACTCGGGCCGTTCGACCGAGGCCTCGGTAGAGAGAACGACGATTCTGATCGGTGACGACGAGATCGAAGGCTCGTCGGGCGGGATTCCCATTGCGACGGGAGGTGCCGCGATGGATCCGCGGCTGCGGGCGCGGCGGATCGCGGTGAAACGCGCCGTCGGCCGCCGCCGACTGAAGTGGTTCGCGATCGGCGCGGTCGTGGTGATCGTCGTTGCCGGCTCGCTCGCAGTGCTCGGATCGTCGTTGTTCGAAGTCAAGAACGTGTATCCCAGTGGCGTGAGTGGCAACACCAAGGACGCCATGGATGCCGCGATCGACGAATTGATGGGCCATCCGGTGCTGTTGGTCGACACGAATGCGATCGAGACCCAGTTGGAGAAGAACCCCTGGATCAGCGAGGCCAGGGTGTCGACCGACTTCCCCGATAGTGCGTCCGTCGAGATCGTCGAGCGCGTCCCGATTGCCACGTATCAGGGTCAGGACGGCCGGTACCGGATCATCGATGTCGAAGGGGCGGTCCTCACCGTGATCGATGGTCGTCCGCTCGAGTTCATGTTGATCAGTGGTCCGGGAGCCGAGGCGGAGGCCGGAGGTTCTGCTGGCGACGCGTTCCGCTACGCCGCTGAACTCGTCGAGGCGTTGAGCCCGGCGGTGAGGTCCAGAACGGAAGAGGTCGTTGTGGGCGAAACGGGCGAGCTGTCACTGCTGTTCGCCAACACCGAAGTCATCATCGGCGCGCCGGAGAACCTGCTCGACAAGCTGACTCGACTCGAGGCCACGCTCAAGCGCAGCGATGCCGGCACCTTCACCCTGATCA
The DNA here is from genome assembly GCA_031413195.1 of Actinomycetes bacterium. Taxonomy (GTDB): domain Bacteria; phylum Actinomycetota; class Acidimicrobiia; order Acidimicrobiales; family Ilumatobacteraceae; genus WLMZ01. The sequence goes on along the minus strand of JANOEM010000207.1, from coordinate 8,744 downwards.
ACGTGTCGACCCCCGAGATCGGATTCAAGTGAATCCACCCCGTTTGCGGGGTCGAGCGGAGAAGAAGGGGGATTTCGGAATTGTCCCCGAAACCATCACCGTCCCTCATTTGTGGGCTGCGACGTGGCAGGATGTGGCGCAGGAAAGTCCGTGGTAGGCCATTGTCTGCTACGTCGCGAATTTTGAACGGAATGTCGGAGGTTCCCCGATGGCAGGCGCGCCGCAAAACTATCTCGCAATGATCAAAGTGATTGGTGTTGGTGGCGGTGGCGTCAATGCCGTCAATCGGATGATCGACGCAGGCCTCAAAGGAGTCGAGTTCATTGCTGTCAACACCGACGCGCAGGCGCTGTTGATGAGCGACGCCGACGTCAAACTCGACATCGGGCGTGAACTGACCCGTGGGCTCGGCGCCGGCAGTGATCCCGAAGTCGGCCGCGCAGCGGGCGAGTCGCACGCCGACGAGATCGAAGAGATGATCAAGGGCGCTGACATGGTTTTCATCACCGCCGGTGAGGGTGGCGGCACGGGTACGGGCGCCGCACCGGTGATCGCGGAGATCGCGAAGAAGATGGGGGCTCTCACTATCGGGGTCGTGACCCGGCCGTTCGCATTCGAGGGTCGCCGCCGTTCGGTACAAGCCGACGTCGGCGTGACCAAGTTGAAGGAAAAGGTGGACACGTTGATCGTGATCCCCAACGACCGGTTGTTGACCGTTGCCAACGAAAAGACCAGTGTGCTCAACGCATTCAAGATGGCCGACGAGGTTCTGCTCCAAGGCGTCTCCGGCATCACAAACCTGATCACCACACCAGGTTTGATCAACACCGACTTCGCCGATGTCCGGATGGTGCTGTCGAATGCAGGCTCGGCTCTCATGGGAATCGGCCAGGCCAGCGGCGAGAATCGCTCGACGACAGCCGCCAAGGCGGCAATCAGCAGCCCTCTGCTCGAAGCAGCGATCGACGGAGCGCGCGGCATCCTGCTCAACATCACGGGTCCGTCGAGCATGGGCCTGTTCGAGATGAACGCAGCCGCCGAGATCATCCACGGTGTCGCCCATCAGGATGCCAACATCATCTTCGGTACGGTCATCGACGACGAGATGGGCGACGAGATCAAGGTCACCGTCATCGCCGCCGGTTTCGATCGCTGGGACGCTCAGCCGGCGCCGACCGGACGGATCAGCTCGAAGCCGGGCGAGCCGTCGAAGTCGCCGACGACCATCAAGGACCTATTTGCTACGGATGCGCCGGATCCACTCGACGACGACGACGATTTCGACGTCCCATCGTTCTTGAAGTAAGGCGAGCCCTTGCGCTCGGCCTCCGATGGCTGCCAGAACCGTTGACCCTCAGGCTGTAGCCGACTCAGTCGCAGTCATTCGTCAGCGTCTTCGTGACCTGGCCGGCGATCGAGAGATCCAGTTGGTCGCTGTCACCAAGGGTTTCGGTGCGGACGCGGTCAGAGCAGCGACTGCAGCGGGATGCACGATGGTCGGGGAGAACTACGCCCAGGAGCTCATTGCCAAGGTCGCTGTGCTGAGATCGGAGGATGCCATCGTTCCGCAGGTGCACTTCATCGGGCAGCTCCAAACCAACAAGGTTCGTCAGATCGCGGGCATCGTCGACGTCTGGCAGAGTGTCGACCGAACCGCGCTGATCGACGAGATTGTCCGGCGTGCGCCCGGAGCGAAGGTGTTCGTTCAGGTCAATTCGACAGAAGAGGACGGCAAGGGTGGCTGCTCGCCGGCCGACGTCGGGTCGCTTGTCCAACGCTGTCGTGCCGGTGGGCTCGGAGTCGAGGGCTTGATGACCATCGGCCCGACGTCTCAGGATGGCTCCGAGACAAAGCGGGCTTTCATGCTCGTCCGGGGTCTCGCCGACGACAACGGCCTCACTGGTTGCTCGATGGGGATGAGCGACGACATGGCTATCGCTGTCGAGAGCGGAGCAACGCATGTGCGTATCGGAAGCGCCATCTTTGGCACGCGTCCCCATCCGCAGACGCGGATCGGATAGCCTCGCCGCAGGAGGAATACCGGATGTCAATCATGAAGCGGGCAATGGACTTTCTTGGTCTCGGTCCCGACGATGCCTACGACGATTACGACGCTCCATACGAGCCGGAGCGGTCGTCGCGGAACCAGCGTACGAACCGAGAGCCGGAACCTGTGCAGCGTTCGAACAGGACCTCCTACGCCGAGCCGGAAGACGACAACGGACGCGCAGCACCGTCGCGTCCGAGCTTCCCGTTGAGAGAGTCGGAAACCGTGGCACCACGTCGTCCCCAACAGCCCAACGACGATTCGTCAGTGCAGCCCCGACCGACGAATCCTCGTCCGGCCACTCCGAATGTGCGGACACTCCCGGCCGGTTCCAACGAGCCGTCGACCGTGAAACCGCGTCGATTCGACCAAGCCCAAGAAATCGCCGACCGTTTCAAGGAAGGGCTTCCGGTCATCATGAACCTCGAAAACGCCGAGCGCGACGTGGCCCGCCGCTTGATCGATTTCGCCAGCGGCATCTGCTATGGCCTCAATGGCAGCATGGAGAAAGTTGCGAGTGGGGTGTACCTACTGAAGCCCTTGGGTCGCCAGCCGAACGGATACGACGACTGAACTGCGACACGAGTGGTCCCTTGGCGGTGATGATTCGGCGTAGCATCGAGACTCATGGAATTGAGTCCGAAGTCCGTCGCCAATACCACCTTCAAGACCGTCAAGAAGGGTTTCGATCCGGCTGAGGTGCGGCTCTATCTCGAGAACCTGGCGAAGTCGATCGAGAGCCTCCAGAGCCAGGCGACCGCGATGGAAGCTCGTGCCCGGGCAGCGGTCGCTCGGCTCCAAGAAATCGCTGCACAGCCGGCTCCGGCGCCGGCGAAACCTGCCGACGCTGCGGTGGAGGAGTCAGAAACCATCAGCCGCACCCTCCTGCTCGCCCAGCGCACAGCCGATGTCACCATTGCAGAGGCCACGATCGAGGCAAAGCGGATTGCGGACACTGCTGACGAGCACAGCCGCGAGTTGATGAGTGGTGCAGAAGAGGCTGCTGCGAGACTGATCGAAGAGGCCAAGATCGAGGCCCGCCGGGCGGGTGAGGGCCAGCGTTTCGAGATCGAGAGCGAGGTGCAGTCACTGCTTGCTCGCCGTGAGTTCCTGATCAGCGACGTCGATCATCTCGAACTGCACATCATCGGCCAGCGCGACCGGCTGCGTGAAGTCGCCAATGCGTTGACCGACATCGTCAACAAGGTCCCCGGCGGGTTGGGCGACGTCCGCCGGCCGCTCGTGTCCGCTGTCGGTGACGTGAATGATGTCGTTGATGTCGAAGCCGCCGACTCTTCCGAGTCCATCGAACCGACTGAATCGTCAGCGATGGCCTATAACGAAGTCCCCGAGCCCGTGATTGATGCTCTCGAAGCGAGTTCGGCGATGTCCGAATTGGATCAACCGGACCGGGAGGCACGTGGAACTTCGTCGGCCCCGCCGACCATCATCAGCGACCCGTCGCTCGACCCGATCTGGTCCGGAGGTGCTTCGGTCGAGGTCGACGACGACCCCGGAGACGCCGACCACGAGCCCGACCAGATCGGCGACGACCAAACCGGCACCGAGGATGACGAGTCGGGCACGCCACCGTCGGGTCAGCCGAACCAGTTCCTGTTCGAGGACATCACCGAAGAGGTTCCCCGGATACGGCCGCACCCTGTGGCCGAAGTCGACTCGGTCGACGGCGACGATCCCCGCTGATCGAAGCCCCGCTGATCGAGGCATCATTACCAGGCACGTCGAGGTTCGCGCGGCGGCTGTGCCTCGGGGATGTTTCGAGCAAAGTGTCAGAAATCGTTGGGGATCGGCCACCGACGGCCTACGCTCCGCAAATTCCATCCACCGGGAGGTCCTCATGGCCAAGAAGGTAGAAGCGCCGACGAAGAAGTCGGCAACTGCACCCACGACGAACACTGCTGCCACGAGCAAGAAGGCGGCTGCGACCGCGGCCAGCAATGCAGCAGCAACTCCGACTGGAAAAGCAGCGTCAGCCAAGAAGGCGATTGCGCCGAAGAAGGCCACGGCTGCCACGCTCCCGGCGAAGACCGCACCGGCGAAGGCGGCACCGGCGAAGGCGGCACCGGCGAAGGCGGCACCGGCGAAGGCGGCCACGACAAAGACCGCGGCTGCCGCGCTCCCGGCGAAGGCGGCTCCTGCGAAGGCAGCCACGAAAAAGACTGCGGCGGCCAAGGCGCCACCTGCGGCCGAGCCCAAGCCTGCGGCCGCAAAGAAGGCTGCGCCGACCAGGCGGCCAACACCTCCGGCCGAACCACCAGCCGTGCTCCCACCGGTCAAGGGCGAGACCAAGGATGGCATCAAGTACACCAAGGATTTCGACGTCAAGTTCTTGACAGCCCAGAAAAAGTTGCTGCTCGAAGCACGTGTCTCGCTGACCGGCCAAGCCGTGCGGCTCGAGGAAGAGGCGAACTCGCTGATCGACGACGAGATGGGCGATGTTCAATTCGACGATGAGTCGGGTGAAGGCGACACGATGGTCGTCGAGCGCGAACGTGACCTGTTCTTGTCAGCGCGTGCGCGCAACGACATCGACGAGATCGACGGCGCCCTCGATCGCCTGGCGTCAGGAAAATACGGATACTCGGTCGTCTCGTTCAAGCCGATCCCGCGCGAGCGGCTCGAGGCCATTCCGTGGGCGACAGAATTGACCGAGGAAAAGGTCGGGGGGATCGGCAGACGATGATCGAAGCGGACGACAGCGGCGGGGGACAGGTCGAAGCGAGCGACGACGTGCGTCTCGACCCGGCTGTCGACACCGCTCTCGACACCGCTGCCGCCCCGCGAGGTTCATCGATCCGGGTCAGCCTGGTGATCGCAGCGATCGTGGTCGCGCTCGATCAACTCACCAAGCACTGGGCGGTCAATGCTCTGAGTGACGGACGGTCACGGCATGTGATCTGGACCCTGCACTGGAACCTCACGTTCAACAGCGGCATGGCCTTCTCCCGCGCCCAGGGCATCGGCCCGTACATCGGCGCGATCGCATTCGTGGTCGTGATCGCAATGGTGCTGTCGCTGCGCCACTCGAAAGGATTCGGGTCCTCGTTGTCGGTCGGGCTCGTGGTCGGAGGCGCGCTTGGCAACATCGTCGACCGGTTGTTCCGAGGCGATGGGTGGCTGCACGGCAGTGTCGTCGATTTCATCGACTTCGAGTGGTGGCCGATCTTCAACATTGCGGACATGGCCGTTTCGATCGGCGCGGTCCTGATCCTCGTGTCTGCCGTCAAGGACTCTCCGAAGAGTTCACCGTGATTCGCGAAGAGATCCCGGCGGCCCTCGTCGGCGAACGGCTCGACCGGATCGTTGCCCTCCTCACCGACGCGAGTCGTTCGGACGCCGCGTCGCTGGTCGCACACGGCGGCGCATTTCTCGATGGTGTGGTCGCGTTGAGCGGCAAGGTTCGCGTTTCGCTTGGCCAGGTAGTCGAGGTCGACCCTGGGCAACTCCCTGTTCCCACGCTTCCAGTCGGTGACCCCTCGATCGAGTTGCCAGTCCTGTATGCCGATGCCGATGTCGTCATCGTCGACAAACCGCCTGGCTTGGTGGTCCATCCCGGCCACGGACACCCAGACGGCACACTGGTCAACGCGGTCCTCGCGCGGTTCCCCGATCTGGCCCAGGTCGGCGATCCGCTGCGACCCGGAATCGTTCATCGCCTCGATGTCGGCACCAGCGGCTTGATGGTGGTGGCCCGCAGCCAGCAGGCTTACGACGTACTCGTCGCCGCACTTGCGGCCCGAACGGTCGCCCGCCGGTATCGCACGCTGGTGTGGGGACACCTGGAGTCGATGAACGGTTTGATCGACGCGCCGATCGGGCGAGATCATCGCGATCCGTTGCGGATGGCCGTCGTGATCGATGGCAAACCCGCCCGCACGCGATATCGCACGATGCATGCCTTCACACGGCCAGCAGCGGTCTCGGAGTTGGAGTGCCAGTTGGAGACCGGGCGCACTCATCAGATCCGGGTGCACCTCGCCGCTGCCGGGCACCCGGTTGTCGGAGATGGCGCCTACGGTGGGATCCGCAGCGGTGTATTTTCCCCTCGGCCGTTTCTGCACGCGGCGGCGCTCGGGTTCAGCCATCCCGTGACCGGTCAGCCAATGTCGTTCGAGTCCCCGCTCCCGCAGGATCTCCTCGACGTGCTCGCCGATCTCAGCGAGTAGGCGACCGCGCTCAGCACCCCTGCCGGGCCCCGATTACAGGACAGGGCGAGCCAGCATGTCGGGCCACGGTGTCGTACCCTGCGCGGCGAGTGCGACCTCGGCCAGGGTGAAGCCCTCCATGTGCCGGCGCATCAGTTCCCCTGCCTCTTTCCAGATCGCCAACAGCACACATTGGCCTTCGTGGTCGCAGGCCCCGTCTTGATGGGGCTCGCCGAAGTCTCCGAGCGAGATCGGTCCGTCGACCGCTGACAAGATCTCCGAGAGGCGGATCTCCTCGGTCGGGCGAGCGAGGATGTACCCGCCGCCGACCCCGCGCTTCGACCGGACCAATCCGGCGCCCTTGAGCGCGAGCAGGATCTGTTCGAGGTATGGCTGGGGGAGTCCGGTTCGGCGGGCGATGTCTGCGACCGAAGTAGGACCGGGTTCGGAAATGTGCAGCGCCAACGACAACAGGGCTCGGCAGGCATAGTCGCCCTTGGTGGAGATGCGCACGTTCTCATCGTAGCGGCCGAGGTGGCGCCGGGATGTCGAACGTGGTGGACTACGTGCGGCGTGAACGAGCAACCAGTCCTCCCCAACTATTCAGGCGCGAACGTCCGCGGCATCGTTCCTGCCCTCCTGGCCCCGCCACGAGTCCCCCTGCCATCCTGGATCCCCGATCAAGTCGATGTCCCTCAACGCGTTCTTCTGGTCGTCGACGGACTCGGCTGGGAACAGTTGCAAGCCCGTCTGGCTCTGGCCCCGACGATGGCCGGGATGACATCCGCGCCGATCACGACAGTCGCACCCTCCACCACCGCCACTGCGCTGACATCGATCGCGACCGGGTTGACCCCGTCCGAGCATGGGCTCGTTGGTTACCGGATCGATGTCGGTGGCGAAATCCTCAACATCTTGCGGTGGCGCAGCGATCGCAACGATCTCCGCCGTTCTCATCCTCCCCCCGACATCCAGCCATACGCCCCTTTCCTCGGGGAATCACCGCCGGTCATCAGCCGCGCGGAGCTCGAATCATCTGCGTTCACCGAAGCTCATCTTCGGGGGAGTAGACCTGTCGGGTGGCGCTCACAATCGGCAATCGCGATCGAGATCGGGCGCCAGCTACGGGCCGGAGAACGGTTCGTCTACGCCTACTACGACGGGATCGACAAGACAGCGCACGAGCGTGGTTTCGGCGACTTCTACGATGCCGAACTGATGACGGTCGACAGGCTCGTCGCCGACGTCCTCGACCAGATGCCGAGCGATACGGCTCTGCTCGTGACCGCCGATCACGGCCAGGTACAAGTCGGGGGCAACATCGTCTCGCCGGACGAAGCCCTGCTGGCAATGGTGCGCGTCCAATCAGGCGAGGGCAGGTTTCGGTGGCTGCATGCCCGTCCAGGTGCGAAAGAGGCGCTACTCGAAGCGGCAGCAGAGGCCCACAGCGGTCATGCATGGGTCGTGAGCAGGGCCCAGACCCTCGACGAGGGTTGGTTCAGGCCGGCGATGTCGGCTCCGGTGGCCGCCCGCCTCGGCGACGTAGCGCTCGTTGCCCGTGACCCGATCTCGTTCTTCGATCCGGCGGATTCGGGGCCGTACGAACTGATCTGCCGCCACGGAAGCCTCACCAGTGCAGAAATGCTCGTACCCTTGCTCGTTGCCCGTGGCCACAGATGAAACCACCAGGAGATTGAGATGAACGAACCAGACGAAGTGGCCCCTGACGTGATCGAACACGGTGAGCTTGTCACGGACCAGTTGCCGGGCGACCAGCCGCCGGAAGAGGTCACCGAGACCGTGACAGCCCCTGCCAAGGTGATGCGGATCGGTTCGATGGTCAAGCAGCTCCTCGACGAGGTGAAGGGTTCGGATCTCGACGAGCAGAGCCGGGAGCGGCTTGCCGAGATCTACGAACGTTCGATCGCCGAGCTGTCGGTGGCCCTGTCCGCCGATCTGCAGCACGAACTGCACATGTTGACCCTGCCGTTCAAGGACGGCGTTGCTCCCAGCATGGGCGAGATCCGGGTTGCCCACGCCCAACTTGTGGGATGGCTCGAGGGACTCTTCCACGGCATTCAAGCCACGCTCTTCGCCCAGCAGCTCGCAGCTCGGCAGCAACTCGAGCAGATGCGTGGCATCACATCCGGCCCGGAACAAGGCATCGACCCGCGGTTGCTCGGCCAACGAGGCGGCCAGGTCCCCGATTCGCCAAACGCTGCTGATCGTCCCGGAACGTATCTGTGACCACCTCGCCCCTCGACGCAGACGGGTTGCGCGAGGTGCCCGGTATTGCTCGCCCGCACCGCTGCTACAGTCGACGAATCACACCCGTGTAGTTCAATTGGGTTCGTTCCGCCGGGCAGCAACGCCCGGACTCGCCGTTCACGGTTCACGGTTCACTGTTCACTGTTCAGAAAGGTCGCCTGTTGGGGGATTCGTTCACTCATCTCCATGTGCACACCGAGTTCTCGATGCTCGACGGCGCTGCCAGGCTCGACGAACTGGTCGCGAAAGCCGCTGCCGACGGG
>JANOEM010000206.1:0-7990 GCA_031413195.1 Actinomycetes bacterium | reverse complement strand
CGAAGGTTCACCAATTGTTTGCCACCTGTTCACTTTTCGCCCCGAGATCCTCTCTGCAGGCGGGACCGAGGAATGAACAACGAGCCGTATGGCCCTACAACCGGTGCTCAAAATGGGCGATGGTGAGCGGGTGAACGGCGTGGACATGGACGTGGATGTCATGAACGAGTCCGGACCAACACATCCCGGTCACCGGCCGGGCGCTTCGACCACGGTGTTGCTCGAGCACGTGTCGCGGCGTTACCAGGTCGGCACGACGTTGGTGACCGCGCTCGACGACGTCGACCTCGAGATCGATGCGGGCGAGTTCGCGGTTGTGCTCGGGCCATCCGGCAGCGGCAAGACGACTCTGCTCAACATCATCGGGGCGCTCGACGTTGCGACGAGCGGAACGGTCACCATCGCCGGCCGCGATGTCTCGGGCGCGAGCCGTGCACAACTGTTCCGAGTGCGTCGCGAGATCGTTTCGTTCATCTTTCAGAGCTTCAACCTCTTCCCGACGCTTACCGCTCTCGAAAATGTGCAGTGCGGGATCGAGATCACCCGCCGAGTCCGCGAGGCACGCCCGATTGCGATCAACGTGCTCGATCAGGTCGGCCTCGGTGACCGACTGCACCACTACCCGAACGAGTTGTCGGGTGGCGAGCAGCAGCGAGTTGCGATTGCTCGAGCGCTCGCAACCGGCAACCCGTTGCTCCTGGCGGACGAGCCGACCGGCGACCTCGATTTCAAGACCGGCGTCCAGATCCTCGAGCTGCTCCGCGCACAGGCAGATGCCGGACGGACCGTGATCGTGGTGACCCACAATCGAGAGATCTCCCGAATCGCAGATCGAGTGATCGAACTGGGAAGCGGCAAATTGGTCAGCGACGGGCCCCCTTCGGGCGGACGGGCATCTATCGCCTCGTTGCGTTGGTGAACCCATGCGTCCGCTGTTCGTTCTGCGCTGGTCGGTCCGGGACCTCCGCCGGCATTGGCTCCAGGTCGTCTCGATCGCGCTGATCATCGCCGTCGGTACAGGTGTCTTTGCCGCCCTCGGAAGTACGGCAATGTGGCGGCGCGAGTCCAACAATGCGAGCTTCGAGCTGCTCAAGATGTACGACCTTCGAATCAAGACAGCGGACGGAGTCGACGCTGCAGCCGGATCGATGCTGGCAACGCTCGACAGCCTTGCTGACCCGACCGACATCGCCACGGCTGAGGAACGATTGGTTGTCCCCACGCAAGTCGACGCATCCACTGCGACCGAGACGATCCTGGTTCCCGGCCGCCTGATCGGTGTCGACGTGTCCGACGGTGGGCCTCGGCTCAACAAGGTCTGGGTCAAGAGTGGCAACGGTCGAACCCTCGAGCCGGCCGACGTCGGCCAACGCCATGTCGTTCTCGAGAACAACTTCGCGTCGTTTTATCATCTTGAGCCGACCGGATCGATCCGAATCGCAGGGCAACCGATCGACTACGTCGGTTCCGGTCTTTCGCCCGAATACTTCTTCGTCGTCACCGACGACGGCAGCTTCTTCGCGCAAGCGAATCTCGCCGTCGCGTTTGCACCGCTCGACTTGGCACAGGACCTTGCGGGGCGGCCGGGACGGGTGAACGACCTCGTCCTTCGTGCGAATCCGGGCGTGGACATCGGCCGTCTGGCGACGGACGTCGCGCGGGCATTCGACGGCGCAGGCCTCGCAGTATCGATCTCACAGCGCCGCGACGACGACGCGTTCCGGGTTCTGTACGACGACATCGGCGGCGATCAGCAGTTCTGGAACGTCTTTGCCGGGCTGATCCTCGCGGGCGCGGCCTTCGGAGCCTTCAACCTGGCGAGCCGGATGGTCGAGGCTCAACGGCGCGAAATCGGGATCGGGATGGCGCTCGGGGCATCGCCTCGTCAGCTCGCGACCCGACCACTGCTCGTCGGAATCGAGATCGCAGTCGTCGGCGTGGTGTTCGGCATCGCCATGGGAACCGCCGTGTCAGCAGCAATTCGGCCGGTCTACACGAGCACGCTCCCACTCCCGGTGTGGCATACATCGCTCCAGCTCTCGATGTTCGCCACAGCAGCCGGTCTCGGTTTCGTCATCCCCGTGATTGCGACTGCCTGGCCGGTGTGGCGGGCGGTCCGGGTGGCGCCGATCGAAGCGATCACAACTACGCATCGATCCGCGCGGGGTGGCCTCTCGTCCGTGATTCGACGGCTGTCCTGGCCGCGCAGCACGTACGCGCGAATGCCGATCGGAAACATCCTGCGCACCCCTCGGCGCACGCTCCTCACCGCATTCGGTGTGGCAGCAGCGGTCGCAGCGCTGATCTCGACACTGGGGATGATCGACTCCTTTCTCGACACGATGGATCGGAACGACCGCGAGGTCTTCCAGAACCATCCGGATCGGCTGGCCGTCGCGCTGCAGGGTTTCCACCTCGAGAACAGTGAGGAGATCGCCGCAATCGAAGCTCTGCCGGAGATATCGGCGGTGCAACCGGTGCTGCGTTTCGGCGCACGGCTGTCGGTCGCAGGGAAGGAGCCGATCGACGTCATCGTCGATGTCACAGATCTCGACAGCCCGATCTGGGCGCCGACGATCGTGAGCGGACAGCTGACCGACGCGCCAACAGGTTTGGTCATCTCCGAGGTAGCAGCGAAGGACCTGGGCATCGGCCCGGGCAGCACAGCCACGTTGGAGCACCCGGCGCCCACCGGCAACGGCTTCGCGGTCGTGGAGACGCAAATCCGCATCGACGGGACCAGCCCGAGCCCGTTCCGATTCGCGGCATACCTCGACCGATCGCAGCTCCAGAACATCGGATTGACAGGCGTCGTCAACCAGCTCTACGTCCTGCCTGCGGAAGGATCAACGCCCATCGACGTCCAGCAAGCGCTGTTCGGATTGCCAGGGGTTGCGTCAGCCCAACCGGTCAGTGCGGCAAGCAAGGTCGTCCGCGACAGCCTCGAGGATTTCGTCGGCATCTTTCGCGTCCTCGAACTCTTCATCCTGCTCCTGGCGCTCCTGATCGCATACAACGCAGCAAGCATCAACGCAGAGGAGCGCAGCCGCGAGCATGCGACGCTGTTTGCGTTCGGTCTTCCGCTCCGCCGAGTCCTCGCGATGGACATCGCCGAAGGTCTGCTGATCGGACTGCTCGGCACCGGTATCGGTCTCCTCGCCGGTATGGCCGTACTGCAATGGGTCACCTCGACCGTCATCGGCAACACCATGCCGGAGATCGGGATCGACGCCACCCTCACCGGAGCGACCATCGCCGCAGCGTTCGTCGTGGGCGTGGTCGCCGTCGCGGCTGCGCCGCTGCTGACCATCCGCAAGCTCCGAGCAATGGACATCCCGGACACCCTCCGATTCATCGAGTAGGTCAGCGACGTTACCCGTGGTCCTCGTCACCGTGACCGTGGTCATGGTCGTGGCCCCCGTTGTTGTCGTCGTGACCCCCGTTGTTGTCGTCGTGTTCGTGGTCGACGTGAGGGTGTCCTGCCTGATCGCCACGTCCGTGGGGCTCCAACGAGATCGGACGCCTGCGGGGTGGGCGAGTTTCCTCGGCGAGGTCCCTGCGGATCCGGCGCACCTCATCGTCGGAGAGCCGTCGGCCGTCTGCCGCGAGGTCACGCAACCACTTCATCCAGTCTTCATCGAGCCATGGCGGGCGGCGACGATGGGTCGGACAGATCTGGATGAACCGCCCCGTGCTCGGACGGCCGGTGGAATCGATCACGAACAGCAGGTAGTAGCCAACGATCGCCACGCCGGCTTGGCTCGGCACGCGGGCGACGATCACGTCACCCTTGACGCGGGTGAAGTCCAGCGTGATGTGCCGTTGATCAGGGTTGAAGTTGTGAGTGACTGTTCCGCAGCGCACGATCACCACCTTCTTCACGTCGGCCGCATCCGGCGTGGTGATCTCGATGTCGTCGCCGTGCTCGGCTTTGGGCGGCGAACTGGTGATCGTCGGACGTCGTCCGCAGAAGTACCACGGCTCGAAGATCTCGATTCGCAACTCGCGGTTCGCGATGCCGGAACTTGCATTGAAGTTGGACCCCGCTACCCACACCGCACCACTCGGCATCAGGATCGCAGTGCTGTGATAGCCGCGGACGATCCGAGACTCCGGCAGCACGCTCCATGTACCGGTTGCCGGGTCGTAGAGCTCCGGCGAGCGAACACCCGTCGCGTCGTTCAACCCGTTCTTGAGCCCGCCCTCGATCATGATCTCCCCTGTCGGGAGAATGATCGAATCGGCATTCTCCCGAACCGGATTCACGTCGCCCACGTCCGGATGATCGAACATCGCGCGCGGAGCGGCCGTCCACCCGGCGCCTGGGTTCGTGGTGTCGAGGATGAACGGTGTGGACCCACCGGCCTGCATGATCCGAGCCCGGTAGTTGTCCTGCGCGGACAGCGGGAGCATTGCCGATGTCGTGTCCTGCGCGAAGCCATTGTTGTAGATAGATTCCGGTGGCGGGCCGATGACATCGTCCCAATCCGTCGCATCGGCATAGGGGTGCCAGGCTTCGAGCCGGCCATTGGTCATCGGCGACATCGAGATCACCCTGCCGTCAGGAAGCACGTGCAGCCGTGGGTACTCGTACTGACGGGCGGAGACCGTGTCGATGTTGCCGTAGTCGACAGCGCCGACGATCGACCACGAACCGGTCGTTGGGTCGTAGAGTTCCAACGAGTTGTTGTTGTGGCGGCTGTCGTCGACCTCGGGGTGGCCGGAGACGGCGAGGATCCGGCCATCGGGCAAGGTGACAAGTGTGGGGTACCACTTGCCGCCCGTCTTCTCGATGTCCAGACCGCTCGCCACCTCCGACGGTCGTTGAGTGACCATTTTGCCGGTCGCTGCCCAGTCCTCGGTCACCGGGTCGAACACGTAGGCATCACGTAGCCCGATGAAGTGGCCGGACGGGTGGATGCCGCCGCCGCCCCACTTGCGCGTGCCGCCAGCGGCGAGGATCCGACCATCCGGAAGCTGCGCGTGACCCGAGCAGAACAAGTCGACGTTTCCGGGCAGTCCGGTGACCGCAGTGATCGCGTTGGTCGCGCAATCAAACAGCCGGGTGTGGTCGACATCGCCACTTGCGTTGAGACCGCTGTCGTGCTGGTCACCCCCGAAGTACACGATCTTTCCGGTGTGAAGCAGCGCCGCGTGAACGGCCAGGATCCCAGCCGCTTTGTCGTCACCGACCTGATACCAGCGGCCGCGGAACTCTTCGACGGTCACCGGACGGCTCATCCGCGAGGTCTGCGAGCACAGACGCTGGCTCGACGTCACCGAATCGCCCACCTGAAGCTGACCACTCACTGGGACGGTCACATCGGTTCCGCCCGTCACCGCCGTACCACGGAACACACCATCGATGAAGACCTCTACACGTGCGCCCGGCACCACGTTGACCACCTTCACCGCCGATTCGCAGCTGTACAACGGCGAGACCACCTTGGGAGGCGGGAGTTTCTCGGTCTTGCCCACCTTCACCGGGTCGGACTTGGAGCTGACGAGCCCGCAACCTCGCTGCACGGCAAATATCTCATCGCCGTCGATGAGCAGCGGCGCAACCACAACGTCGACTTCGGTCGCATCTGCAACACGTTCACCGATGGGCGCTCCGAGCATCGCCGAGTAGACGTAGACACGGGCCCCGACATGAAGGTTGCTGACACGCACCGCCGCTCCGCATTCGAACAACGGATCGTGCACCTTCGGGGTGGGCAACGCTGCCGGCGCGGCGTCGACCAGGACCCCGGCGCCGGCAACACTCCATTCCCCGCACAGTTCCTGGGTCGCCGTGATGGTCGATCCGCCGATCAAGGCAGGCACAAGAAAATCGTACGAGCCATCGACGGGCGACTCTGCGAGACCGAGATCGGCCCCGTCGGCGAATATGGTGACCCTCGCTCCCATCACGAGCCCGGTCAACACCACGGTCGTGTTGCCCGCACACAGCGGCGGGACGACGTTGGCGACCGGCACCGGGGTGTTGTCCTGGACGGTGACCGGGATCGCAACATCGCTTTGGATGTTGCATGGAGCATGCATCTCCTGCCGTGCGCTGATCGTTTCCCCGAGCGCAAGAGGTGGGTTGACGCCCATCCACAACGAATCCAGATCGAAGCAAGCGTGAAGGTTCGGGCCTGCACTCCGCATCACGACCACGTGGGCGCCGTGAACCACGTTGCTGACCGTCACTCGACGCTCGCACTCGCGTAACGGACTCTGCACCACAGGCGTCGGCAGCTTGCGAAGCTTCTCGACGAGCATGTCCACGGGCGGGCCATCGGTGATCGTTCCGGCGGTGCCGCAGGCGTCCTGTTGGGCCTTGATGTCCATGCCGACTGCAAGCGGGGTCGAAAGATGCAGGCGCGCGTTCCCGTCGTAGCTCTCGCCCGATCCGAGGACGTTCGATCCGTCGCGAACTTCAACCTTCGCCCCAGGTACAAGGCCCTCGATCCAGAGGCAGGTTCCGCACTGGTTGAGATGACTTCGGAACCCGACTCCCCCGATGACGGGTGGCTTGGCCTGCACCTCCACAGCCTCCGGCGATGCGATGCTTGTTTCGACACCAACTGTCTGTGTTGCCCGGACACTGTCGCCCGCAGCGAGCGACCCGAAGAGGGGGAACGTCTGATCGGACCATGTCGCAACGCCGCTCCCGACGACAGCGCCGTTGGCGGAGATCGTCACCGTCGAGCCGGTGAGTTGGCCCTGCACGCGGACTGACGTGCTGCATTCCGAGAGTGGGCCGATGACCCGGGGTGGGAGAAGTGGCATGTTCGCCTCCGTGGCTTTGACGACGACAGGGATTGACCGTCACGTCACAGATGCCAATGACTTGCCTGCTGATACATCGAACGCGATGTGTCCACCGACTGTCTGCACCGACTGTCAGCGGCGGGCCGCCGCGATGATGGCAGCCACCGATACCGACACATCTTCTTCGGTGGTCGCAGCGTTACTGACGGAGATGCGCATCACGGCCATGTTGCGCCATATCGATCCGCCGAGCCAGCACGTACCGTCGAGTTGGACATCGGCGATGACCCTTCGGGTTCGGGCATCGTGGTCTTCGGCTCGACCTGACGGATCGAGGAACCGAACGAGCACCTGATTGAGGACCACGTCGTTGAGGACGACGACTCCGGGCTCGGCTCCGAGCAACTCGGCGAACCGTTGCGCGTGGGCGCAACTCCGCTCGACGATCGCCTCGATGCCGTCGCGTCCCAGCGATGCCAGCGCGGCATAGACCGGCACCGCGCGGGCTCGCCGGGAGAACTCGGGGTTCCAGTCGACAGGGTCGCGATCGGTACCGGGAGCGGCCTGTACGAGGTACGCCGCCGTCACGGTCATGGCTGCGCGATGAGATTCGGGGTGCCGACAGATCACGATGCCGCAGTCGTACGGGACGTTGAGCCAACTGTGCGCATCCGTCGACCACGAATCTGCCTGCGCCAGCCCGATCAGGCGGTTCTTGCTCCGGCTGGCAGCTGCCCAGAGGCCGATCGCACCGTCGACGTGCAGCCAGGCATCGTGAGCGTGAGCGATCGAGGCGAGTTCACCGACTGGATCGATCGCGCCAGTGTTCACGTTGCCGGCCTGACAACACACGATCGTTGGGCGGCCCGGTGCGCTGGCGAGTACCCGTTCGAGCTCGGCCGGCAGCATCGCGCCGTTGGAATCAACGCCGACTCGCTCGATCGATCGGGTGCCAAGTCCGAGGAGTCTCGCGGCGCGAGGAATGGTCGCATGGACCTCCTCTCCGACCACGAGTCGGATCGGTGGTGCCCCGGCGAGACCATCTGCCTCGACGTCCCAACCCACTTTCGCGAACACGGCGTGCCGGGCAGCTGCGAGAGCGGTCGTGTTCGCCATCTGACCGCCGGTGACGAACGCGAACGACGAGTCCGGTGGCAAACCGAGGAGATCGAGGATCCATGCACCGGCGACCTCCTCGATCACCGAGGTCGCCGGGCTGGGCGAGAACAAG
>JANOEM010000205.1:0-5527 GCA_031413195.1 Actinomycetes bacterium | reverse complement strand
CGGGTGTTCGGCCAGGTGCCTTCAGGGTGAGGGAAATCGTTGCCCCACAAGATGTTGTCGATGCCGATCTCGTAGCGCATCCCCAGTTCACGGCGCTTGGTGTTGGAGGCGCCGATGAACACGTTGCGGTCGACGTAGTCCGATGGGGGCATCGACACCGAACCGCGGAATGGGTCGAGCCCGAGCTTTTCGGTGCCCTTCTGGCCGAGATACAACCGATCCCAGAACCAGATCAGCGCCGGCAGCCACCAGCACCCGGCCTCGGTGACCCCGAACTTGAGACGCGGGTAGCGCTCGAACACGCCGGACCAGAGCATGAACCACAGCGGCCGAGCAGGCCACCAGGTGACCTCGGTGACGTAGATGCCGAGATGATCGCCATAACTGGCCCGATCGGCCGGACCGGAGTGGGTCACGATCGGCAGTTCGAGGTCCTGGCAGAGAGCCCACACGGGGTCGTAGCGGCGGTCGTGGTACGGCGTTTGATTGACCCACATCGCTGGGATCATCACGGCGCCGAGACCATCGGCCTTGATCCGGCGGATCTCGGCGAGCACGTCGTCGATCGGACCGGTGATCGGCACCAGCGCAACACCCTTGCGGCGCTCGGGGCTGTTCGAGCAGAGGTCGGCGAGCCAACGGTTGTGGGCCTGCGCGCCGGCCAGGCCGAGCTCGGGATCCATGTCGCCGGACAGGCCGAGACCGGCGCCGAAGGGCACGCAGGTGCGGCTCTCCACCGCGTCGGCATCGGGGAACACGACCTCGCCTGCAACACCGTCACCATCGAGCTCGAGGTCTCTGCGACCGGCGTCCCAACCACTGCGCAGGGCCTCTTCGTGCTCCTCGAACCACTTCTTGGCGTAGTCCTCGTTGCGAACACCGAGCTTGGTCATCGCTTCGAGCGCAGCTGATCGCTCGCCGATGAACGTATCGAACTGCGGATGGAACTTCACAGAGAGGTACTGGCGATAGTCCGCGGTGGGAAGTCCGGCGTGACTGTCGGCGGAGACGATGAGATAAGGGTCCATGGTGTTCCTTTGTTGCAGAGTTCTGGCGGAGAGTTCAGCCGGGTACGGCCCGGAGGTACGAGGGATTGGTGCGGTGGAGAATCGAGTCCGTTCGGGCAAGAAGCTGCGCGTCGCCGCGATCGCTCCGCGGATGGATCCAGAAGTCGCCTGCGAGCACACCCCGGACGACGCAGTCGGCGACTTCTTCGACAGGGGTGTATGCGATATTCACGCCGGCCGCCTTCATCTGAGCTTCCAATGCTTCGACAGTTGTGTAGGGCGTCTGGCGCGGGCGCTCCTTGGCGAACTCGTCCGTCCGGCTACGCCACGATTCGAACAGTCCGGTACGCAGGATATGCGGGCCGGGGAACAGCACAGAAGCCCCGACCTTCGACCCGACTTCTTGGAGTTGTCCGTACAGGCACTCGGTGATCGTGACCACAGCAGCCTTGGTCGCTGCGTACTGCGGAGTGCTCGGGAGCGGCGAGACTCCCCCATTGCCGGACGAGGTGTTGACGACATGGCCCTCTGTTCCCTGCTCGATCATGACGGGCACGAAGGCGTTGATGCCGTGCACCACGCCCATCACGTTGACGCCGATCGCCCATCGCCAGTCGTTGAGCTCGTGCTCCCACATCTTGCCCTCGGCTCCGGCCCCGATCCCGGCGTTGTTGCACACCAGATGCACCGCACCGTACGCGGACAGGGTCGCGTCACGCAACGCCTCGACCGAGGCGTAGTTGGTGACGTCGGTTACGACGCCGATGATCGCGAGACCTTCGGCCTGGCACTCGGCAACCGTCTTGGCGAGTGGTTCGGCCTGCACGTCGGCCAGCACCACCCGCATCCCCTCGCGGGCGAATCGCTCGCCCATTGCGCGTCCGAGCCCACCCGCGCCACCGGTTACGACCGCGACCTGATCCTGGAGGGCATGCATCATTCGGTCCCAATGACGGAGAGGTCGTCGTAGCGCTGGTGAACGAACGGCCGGATCCACTCGCCGGGGACAGTTCGCACGATCTCGCCGTACTGCTTGCTGGACCGCTCGGCGAACTCGATGAACCGCAGCGATCGAACGGGCAGATCGGCCACAGGATCGAACTTGGATTCGCGCAGCGTGACCTCGCCGTCGACGTGGAACACCGACCGGGTCTTCTCCTCACGATGGCAGTGCACCAACGACGGATCGGCATCGAAACCCTTTCCGGACGGATCGAGGAGGAACTTGAAGTAGAAATCTGTGCGGGTGCGATCGGGTGTGAGAGGGGCCTCGCCCGTGATGCGCCCATTGATCTCGACGAACGTGATGCCCATCCGGGCGAACCAGCCGCGGATGTCGTCGCCGTTTCGTTGCAACGTCACGTCGGCCAGCTTCTTCGGTTCGCCATAAGTCTCGCGCCCACCGACAACGGCCTGTTCGGTGGTCATCGGCATGAGCAGCGGGTAGCCGCCCACCAAGTCGCCGTGCATTGCCTCGACCGAGAAGGTGCCAGCGCCGAAAGGGGCCCGGCCACCACCGATTTCGACGGTGGCGAACGTGACCCGAACCAGCGGTTGTTCACTCGGCGTGAGTGGCTGCGGAAGCACAGCGGCGATTGCATCCGGATCGGTCTCGTACACCGCGGTGAGCGTCGTGGCCCATGTCTCGACGGTTGTCGCCTCGAGTTCTCGGTTGCGAATCTGGTCGGGTGACTTTGCCCCGTAGCGGATGGTTGTCATCGTGATACCCCCAGTATCGGTTTCGAATTGCCGTCTCGGCGGATCGTTGGCGCAAGGATTCGTTGGGTCAGCGCGAGCTGAATCCGGCGAGGGCCGGGCACTTCTCTGCTTCAAGTGGAATATCGCCGACTGACAGCGGCACGTCGATGTCGGCCCTGCGTGGCCCGATTCGTTGTGCGAGCGGCAGCAATGCTTCGAGGTCGAAACCATAGATGCGAGCCGCATTTCCGCCGAGCATCATCGCCGTCTCGTTGTGCGGTACGCCCGCGAAGGCGGCTCGCAGCGCCTCCATGGTGTACGGCGTACTCGCTTCCTTGTGGGGATAGTCGGTGCCCCACATGATCTTGTCCAGGCCCACCTTGTGGCGCAGCGGAACCTCGGCTGGGCGGATGAAGCTCGCGCCGACGTTGCACTGGCGGGCGAAGTACTCGCTGGGGCTGAGTGACAGCCGATCGGTGACGGGCTTGCCCCAGACGTGCTCTTGTGAGCCGACTGCGGTTCGCATGCGGTCGAAGAAGTAGTCCAGTCGAGTGAGCTCGTCGGGGATCCATGCCGTGCCCTGTTCGGTGAATACGAGTTGCAGGTTCGGGTGCTTCTCGAGCGCTCCGGACACGATCAAGTGCGCGAGTGCCCGGTGCGAGAACCACGTGACTTCGAGCAAGAAGATGACCGGCGACTCGATCGCCTCGGTCATCGGCGGGCTCGCGCTGCCACCGTGGTGGTTGACCGGCATCTCCAGGTCTTCGCACACCGCCCACAGCGGTTCGTAGTAGTCGCCGTCGTACAACTCGGGCAACCCGGAGCCGGGAGGAACGCCCGGGAGCAGGACTCCGCCGGTGAGCCCGGCCTGCTTGGCCCAGCGCACCTCGTCGACCGCGGCGGGGATGTCGTTCAACAGGATCTGGGCGATACCGGCGCGACGACCCGGCACCTCGGAACAGAAGTCGGCAAGCCAACGGTTGTGCGCCTGCAAACCTGCCCAGCGTTTCTCGGCTTCACCCGCGTTCTGGGCCGGTGGCTGAAAGGTCAGCGACGACCGTGGATAGAACGGCGGAATCGTGTTGGGGTAGATGACCTCGGCAACCACACCTTCGGCCTCCATGTCGGCCAGACGTCGACGTGAGTTCCAATTGCGCTCGCCGAGCTCGCCGAGCAGATCTTCGAACTCGATCACGTACGAATCGGCCCAAGCATCGAACTCTTCGTGGAACTTCGCAGGCAGGTAGGGGCGGTACTCCCTCAGCTCACCACCGCCGTGGCAATCGGCAGAGATGAGTACGTATCGTTCGTCATCGGCTGCCGAGGTTGCAGCATCGGGTTGGTCGGTCACGATTTTCGGCCCCCCAGCCAGTCATATCACTGTGTGATACAGATGTTCGTTGTGTGATACAGTCTGGCTTCAATACCTATGGCTGTCAAGACGATCCAATCCGTGAAGAACGCGCTCGACGTGTTGGAAGCACTCGCTGCCGAGCAACCGATCGGCGTTTCTGCGTTGGCACGCCTGATCGAGCTGGACAAGAACGCCGTCCAACGGGTTCTGGTCACGTTCGGCGAAGCCGGGTGGGCCAACCAGACGGACGGCGGAGAATGGTCGATCACCTCCAAAGCACTGCAGGTCGGCACCCACTTCACGTCCGGGCTGCGCGATGTCGCCCATCCACACCTCGTCCAGTTGCATCGCCAGACCGACGAGACGGTCGTACTCTTCGCTCGAGAGGCACAGACGATGGTCGTCCTCGACTCCGTCGACAGCAGCCAGGCCTTGCGGATCACGGTTCCGTTGGGGATGGTCGTGCCGATCCACCACGGTGCAGCCTTCGACGCGTTTCTTGCCGACGCCGACCGATTGCAGCTTCCGCTGATCGGTGCGATTCCGACTGCTGCGGCGTTACGAACCGTGCGACGCGACGGGTTCTTCGTGGTCGATTCGCCGTACCCCAACGCAATCGGCGCGGGCGCACCGATCTTCGACGGGCGAGACGCCCCGATCGCAACAATCACGATCGTCGGCCCAAAGGTGCGAATCACCAAGACCGACGCTCGCCGACTCGGGGCGTTGGCGGCCACAACGGCAGCGGCGATCAGCAAGGTGCTCGCAGGCCTTCGAGTCTGAACCTCCCCGCCCAACCGCCAACCGCCAACCGCCCCAACCCCCTCGTTCATGTCACCACCAGCGATCGGTTTTCGTACCTTGCGGTGACAAGAACGTCGATTTCAGAGCAGGTCGTCGAGGACTGAACGGGCCTTGCTCGTCAGCGTGCGTCCTGGGAAGATCTCGGCCACCAACACTTCGACGTCGATGCTGCTCGTGATGTCGAGCATGCCGGCGAGCAGGCGAATGTCCTCGACACCATTGGGCCCAGTCGGTGCGAGGGCGGCCATCGCGAGTAAGAGTTCCGGGCCGAGCGCCTGGATCCGCAGATTCGGTCGTTCGAACAGATCGACCACGTCATCGACCAGGAACTTCGGGAGCGAGGAGGCGGCCTGATCATTGATCCAGTGTGCAGCCAACCCGAGCTGCTGACCGGCGTCTCGTGCCGCGCCGAGCGTGATCCCACGCGGTGTCGGGGCAGCATCGACGTGGTCGATCTCTGTCCGTGCGTCATGGGCGAACATCATCGCTGCGTCGCCGTAAAGCACAACCGTTGCTTCCGTCATCCGGTCGACCAGCCGTTGGCTCAGCGTCTCGAACGCCACATCGAGTTGTTCACGAGAGAGCATCAAGGCCAACACGTCCAGGAGTGTACGGATGTCGCCTAAAAACGATTCATGTCACCGCAAGCTACGAAAAACGATCG
>JANOEM010000204.1:0-3647 GCA_031413195.1 Actinomycetes bacterium | reverse complement strand
TTGGTGTCGGGCACCCAACTGCCGTGGGCGCCGTACGGCACCCGCCGCGGGAGGTGAATGGTCGCAATGGGCGGCGCAGAGAAGTTCTGGGCGTCGATGATGAGCAGCTTCGACTCGCCCGACTCGGTGTCGTGCGACAGGCTGATGACCCAGCCCTCATCCTCACCTGCATCAGGCGATGATGGCGCGAACACCGGCTCGGCGCCGCGAACACCCTCGCCGAGATGATGCTCGGTGCACGCTCCGGTATGGAGGTCGTATTTCCACAGCGCATTGCCGTACACGGGCTCTTCACTGTTGCCCTCGCCGCCGAGCGCCATCAGGTAGCCGTAGCGAGCATCGAGACCGATCATCCGGTCGTCGACCCGTCCGAAGTCTCCTGGGCGATCGTCGATCGGCTGTTCCGTGACCGTTCCCTCGGCGAGGTTGATCGTCCACCTGTGGAGCCTGCCGACTTCGGCGTAGTCGTCGTTGCTCGTGCTGAACGCCTCGGGCTGGCGCGAGACATTGAGCACGATGTTGTCGCCGTCCTCGTGGGCGTTGACAGGGTGGAACACGAAGCACGGATCGATCTCGAACCAACGAACGTCTGCGTTCGTGCCGTTGCGTGGCATCACGCCGAGTCGGGCGCCGGCGTCGCGGTTGAATCCGAACGGGAAACCGGACTCGAGATTGCCAAGATTGAACACGACCGGCAGATCCATGAAGATGATGTAGTTCCGGGTGACGTTGAAGTCGTGCATCATCACCATGTTGGGGATGTCGATGCCTTCGAGTTGCTTGAGCTCACCGTCGGCGCCGATGCGAATGTAGTGCAGGTACGGCGGTTCCATGCTGAGGTAGCTGAACGCCAGCAGCTCGCCGGTAACGGGGCAGACCTTGGGGTGGGCCGTCATCGAACACGTCAACGCGCCGCCGTAGTTCTGCACGCCGAGGGTGTTGAGTTGGCCGTCGATCCGCCACGGCCAGTGCCCTTCTTCGAGGCACAACAGCTCGCCGTTGTGAGGCATCACGTGGGTGTTGCCGGTACCGCGGGTGAGATCGGCCATTGCAGCCATTTGGTCGTCGATCGGGTCGGAGATGTTCGGGGTCTGGATGAACCGGTTGCGGTACCACTCGGCCTTGCCGTTGGCGAGTCGGATCCCGTGGACCATGCCGTCGCCGAAGAACCAGTGGTCGGACTTGCCCGACGCCGGGTTCGGACCGGTGCGCACGTACACACCAACGAGTTCGGGCGGAATCGACCCCTCGACCCGCAGGTTCATGTCGGTCATCTCGTCGAGCACTGGCGCCCAGTTGCCCCGGAGGTGCCACTTGGTGGCGTTCTCGGTCGGATTCTCCGTCGTCGTCATGATCAATTCCCCTGTCGATTCACTGTCGATCTGATTCCCCCGACAGGTCGATGCCGTGGTCGGTCGTTCTGGTTTACCACACCCTCGGAAATAAATCTACTCCCGGTAAGTTATTGCCGACCTGCTGGTCCGGATGCTGGTCCGGCTGCTGGTCCGGTTGCTGGTCCGGCCATGCCCGACCACAGCAGCTCTGTCAGTTGCTCGGCGAGTTGTTCGTCTGTGCGGTCGGGCTCGTTGATCCACCACAGCGAGACCAGGTTGAGCATCCCGATCACCGCGTAGGCCCACGGAAGCGCGACTGACGGATCGAGCCCCTGACTCGTTCGCCACTGTGCCAACTGCGCGGCCATCGGCGTGGTCGACCGCTCGGCCAGGTACAACGCGCGCTCTGGGGTCTCGTCGGATGCGCCCCCCGTCACGTACAAGAACAGGTCGCGGTTCTCAGAGACAGTCACGAGGCTGGCCCGGATGAAGGCAACCAGCATCGCCCGACCGTATTGCTGAGCGCCGATCGCCTCGCCGCTGGCGGCGATCATGCGATCCGACAGGCGTGCCGCCAGAGCGTTGGCGAGGTCTGTACGCCCGCCGACGCGGGCATACACGATGGGCTTGGTGACGCCCGCTTCGAGTGCGATGACTTCGAGTGAGACACTCGCACCGTGGCGGCGAATCGCTCGCTCGGCCGCATCGAGTACGAGCTCGCGATCCACGACATGTCGCCCACCGGTAGGGCGACCGGGACGGCGACCGACGCGAAGAGGCATGCGCTCAGTGTGCCATCGTCGGCAGCCGATGCCGACGATGCGTAATTGGGTGATGCGTCGACTCTTGCCTCGGGGCTCCCATCGGGTAATACTTACCGTGAGTAAATTGACTGTCAAGGGGGGTGCGAGTGCAGGAATTGTTCGACATGACCGGTCAGGTCGCAGTGGTCACCGGCGCCGGACGTGGGATCGGCGAAGGAATTGCGCGGGTGTTCGCCGCAGCTGGAGCAGCGGTCGTCGTTGCGGCTAGACGAACCGACGACATCGATCGCGTCGCCGCGAGCATTCGTGATGACGGTGGCCGGGCGCTCGCCGTCACCACCGACGTCACCGACTCCGACGCAGTTGACGCGTTGGCGACGGCTGCGATCGCCGCGTTCGGGCCACTGACATGCTGGGTCAACAACGCCGGGGGCTCGGCAATCCGCACCCCGCTGCGCAAGCTCGATCGGACGCAATGGAATGAATCGGTCGAACTCAACCTGACCTCGGTCTGGGTCGGCTGCACAACTGCCGCCGACCACATCGACAGCGGCTCGATCATCAACATCTCGTCGCGTGCCGCGTACGTCGGGGTGCCGGGCAGCGGCCACTATGCAGCGTGTAAGGCAGCGGTCAACTCACTGACCCAGACGATGTCGCTCGAATTCGCCCCCCGAATACGAGTG
This sequence comes from Actinomycetes bacterium, assembly GCA_031413195.1. Classification (GTDB taxonomy): domain Bacteria; phylum Actinomycetota; class Acidimicrobiia; order Acidimicrobiales; family Ilumatobacteraceae; genus WLMZ01. Next base: position 863 of record JANOEM010000204.1, on the reverse strand, counting down.
AACGGCATCGCTCCCGGCGCTGTTCCGACCGAGATCATGATGAAGGCATTGGATCTCGACGACCAGACCGTGCAGGGACTTGCCGACAATATCCCACTCCGTCGACTGGGCACACCAACCGACATCGGCGCAACGGCGCTGTATCTTGCGACCGAAGCCGGCAGCTGGATGACCGGTCAGACGCTGATCGTGTCGGGGGGTCGCTGAGATGCAAACGCAAGCGAGTAACGCATTGTTCGATCTGTCCGACGACGTAGCAGTAGTCACCGGTGCCGGCCGCGGAATCGGCGAAGGCATCGCCTGCACCTTGGCCGATGCGGGAGCCGCTGTCGTATGCGCCGCCCGCCGCGCCAACGAGGTGGAACGGGTCGCCGCCGGCATCCGCGCGAGGGGAGGTCGGGCCATCGCAGTCGCCACGGATGTCACCGACAACGACGCTGTCCAAGCGTTGGCTCGCGCAGCGGTCGACGAGTTCGGTCACCTCGACATCTGGGTCAACAACGCAGGCGGATCACCGGTTCAGGCACCGCTGACCGATCTCGATCCCGCCGAATGGGACGCCACTCTGCGGCTCAACCTGACGGCCGTCTGGATTTGCACCAACACTGCCGCCGAGCACATGCGCGATGGTGGCAGAGTCGTCAACATCTCGTCGCTTGCGGCTGTGACCACGATGCCCGGCAGCGGGCACTACGCCGCAGCCAAGGCCGGCGTGAACTCGTTGACTCGTACCTTCGCGAAGGAACTCGGGCCGCGGATCCGCGTCAACTGCATCATGCCCGGCGCCGTGCCGACCGAGATCATGATGACCGCGTTGCAGCTCACCGACAACGATCTTCCCAATCTGGAGCGACGCCTGAGGC
>JANOEM010000203.1:0-2171 GCA_031413195.1 Actinomycetes bacterium | reverse complement strand
ACTATATCAATCAAAGTAAGACAGACCTATTATTAGAATCCAAAAACCTAGTGTAACAATATTCAGTAGTAGCACTGCACTTAACATTACGAATCATCTAAGCTTTTGAAGCAGTTGTCAGACTAAGTTAAGTAGACTACTTTATGGCGTCTTGGTTCTGAACTGCCAACCCCTGCTCTTGTACATTGTCAAAAGCCTCCGGTTCTTGAACATCTTCAAAACCGAATGGAGATGAGCAAGCACAGTCCGCGGCTTCTGCTCGAGGCCGGACAGTCAATCGCCACCTACAGTTCCAAGGACTGGCTGCACAGGGTCGACGTGCCGACATCGGTTGTGGTGACCACGAAGGACTCAGCGGTTGATCCGGTCGCGCAGTTCCGGATGGCGGCGGCGATCCCGAATTCGCACGTGAACCTGATCGAGGACGGACACCTCGCGTGCATCACCGCCGAGTTCGGCCGAAAGGTCACCGATGCCTGCCTCGACGTGCAACGCCGGGTCGAGCAGCGCGCCGCCGGCCTCTGGCCGATTCCTGCCTGATGGGCATCCTCACACTCACACTCGGGGTGCTTGCCGTTGTCGGCACCCTGCTCGCGTCGATGCGCGTGCGGCGCCCGATCGTGCTGATCTTCCCGATGATGATGACGAGTTGGCTGGTCGGCGAGTTGGCGGTCTTCCATCTCGTCGCACAAGCAGCGGCGGCTGCGGGTTTCGTCGCGTGGGGCGCGCTCGAAACCGGAACCGGGCGGGCGGGAGTGGTCTTGCTGGTGTTGTCCTGCTGCGGCCTTGTTCTGGTCCAGCGAAGGGCCAACGGCTCACAACAGGTGTTCGAGCAAGCCCTGCGCGAGGGATTGGGCGAGGACTACGCCGAGCGCCTCTCCGGCGGTCTCGCTCCGGCGATCGACCCTCCACCTGCCCGACAGGCGTGGAGCCCGTTCCGCTTTGATCATCGCGGTGTCGACGTGATCCGTAACGTGGCGTATGGCGACCACCGCAAACGAAATCGACTCGACATCTACCGGCCCGAGGGAACCACCTCCGCCGATTCTCTGCCGGTGGTGGTCTTCGTCCACGGCGGCGCATGGGTGATCGGCAACAAGGATCAGCAGGGCAAGCCGATGCTGCTCCACCTCGCCCGAAGTGGCTATGTCGGGGTCACCGTGAATTACCGTCTCGGTCCCAAGCATCGCTGGCCGGCACAGATCATCGACGTCAAGCGCGCGATCGCATGGGCGCATGAGCACATCGCCGAGTACGGCGGCGATCCGTCGTTCATCGCCGTCGCTGGAGCATCTGCGGGTGGCCACCTCGTCGCGCTCGCCGCGTTGACACCCGGCGATCCGATGTTCCAGCTCGGCTTCGAGTCGGCCGACACGTCGGTGGCCGCATGCATCCCGATCTACGCGCCGTTCGACCTGACCGACTCGGCCGGGCTCCGCGGGCCGGCCGCCCTGCGCGTGTTCCTCGAACGTCTCGTGATGCCGTCGAAGCTCAACGCCGACCGGGATGGTTGGCACGCCGCGTCCCCGCTGTTTCGTTGCGGAGCGGAGGCGCCACCGATGTTCGTGATCCAGGGGGCGATCGACATTTTGGTGTGGCGCGAGGAGACGAGGCAGTTCATCCAGACCCTCCGCGGCTTGTCGTCATCGACAGTCGTGTACGCCGAGGTGCCTGGCGCGCAGCACGCGTTCGACGTGTTCAATTCGGTCCGCAGCCGCGCTGCCGCCGACTCGATCGCTCGATTCCTCGCATCGGTTCGCGATGGCATCTCGGCGATTCCGAACACTGACACATCATGAGCCGGCACCGGATCCTGAAGGTGGTGGTCTTGGCCATCGCAGTGCTCGCAGCAGCCGGGTTCGGTGTGTTGAGCTACCTCAGGGCCGGTGGCGGTGAGACGAGTGAGATCGCTGTCGAAGATGTCATTGACCGATTCGAAGCATCGCAATCCGGCGCAGCATCGACGACCGCGCCGGCGAGTTCAACGGCGCCGGCTTCAGCCCCACCCGAGCCGACCGCGCCCGATCCAACGACACCCGATCCAACGACACCCGATCCAACCGCGCCCGATCCAACGACACCCGATCCAACGACAACGGTGATCGCATCGGAGGCGGCAATCGCCGTGCTGCCCACGCCCGGCGTGTACGTGTATTCAACTACCGGCAGCG
>JANOEM010000202.1:0-4810 GCA_031413195.1 Actinomycetes bacterium | reverse complement strand
TGCGGCGAAGCAAACAGTTGCTACGCCGCAAGCGGCAAACCGGAGCGCAAGCGCTTCTTGAGAACAGTTATGGATTCGTGTGTGTCCGGCTGCAGCAAGCTGACACGATCATCAGCCACGGGTGATCGCCTCGATCAGATCGCTGCCCGCACGCGACGTCCGCGTGTCGGCGTCATCGAGCAGGTCGACAGCAACGACGGCCCTCGGCATCACACCGCGATCCAGCACGAAGCCGCTGGCTCCGAAATCGTCGATGGCGCGGATCGTCAAGTTGCCCGTCGCTGCCGGCGCCAGCCGCATGGCGTCGATGAGGGCAGCGGCCGTCGAGGCCGACGCGTAGACGTCGAGTGTTTGCCGGTGGGCGACGAGGCCGACGGAATGGTCAGCCAACGCACTCATCCCAGTGCGTAGGACTCCATCGTGGTGCTCGACGCGATCGAGGTAGGCGCCGAAGGTCTCGAATCGCTGGACTCGTGCTCGACGTCGAGCCAGCCAACGCCACTCGTTCGCGTCGCGGTCACGCAGCGCGCGAAGTCGCGCTTGCTCGGTCCGAGCGAGTCCGAATGCTTCGATCACCTCATCGTCGACGTCGGTGCCGAGGTCGCTGAGGAGCGCGGCCCACACCATTCGCGTTGACAGGCTCCGCCCTGCGGTCGGTCGACGGTGGCGGCTGTACTCCTCCACCGATGCCGGGTCGATTGCCCACATCGGTCCGTGGCGCTCGGCGTGGATCTCGTTGGCGATGATGAGCTGCCGAAGACGTTGCGTGCTGATGGCGAGGCGCCTCGCTGCCTCGGTCGTGGTGATCGTCGCCGCAGCAGCCATCGAAACACTTTACTTGCCTGGGCACAACTAAAGTGTGACACCCGGGATTCCAGACTCGAGTCCACTCAACCGTCGGCGGTCAAGTCGTCGACGAAGCCCTCGAGGTGTTCGACCGAGAACCGGACGCTTCGGCCAATTCGTATCGGGGTGAGCTTGCCCGCATCGATCAGCACATAGATCGACGACCGACTGAGCGACAAGATCTCCGCGGCCTGCCGCACGGTGACGAGCAGCGGACGAGTCGCTTGATCTGTCCGGCGTTGCGGGGATGCGGTGGCTGTGGAAGGTGTTGAACTCATGTATCTGTAAAGGCGGTCGCCCGGACGACACGCGACAAGCACGCATCGAGGGGGACGAGACGCGGCCGGATCGGCTCCCCTCGACACGATCGTGTGCGACGTCGTGTCTCCTTCGCACGATCGTGCGACCCGTCGTGTCATCTGCATTGCTGGCGTGAACGAGGAGCTCGGCGGTCGGGCCGTTCGCTCCATCGTGTGCAGACGGTCCCTTCGCAGCGTGGTCTTTCAACACGGCACCCGTCGCCGCATCGGTAGCGAGAAAGATGTCGCGTTTCGCCGGGCCGGGTGCCTTTACGTCGGTGATGGCTGAACTCTCTGTCGCCCGTGGCCGGGCGTGCCGCGTCTGCGAAGCGCTCGTCGCTCGTGCTGGTGCGGCCCGCGGTTGCTGCGGTGCTCTTGCCCTGCGCGTTGTTCGTCGTGTCGGCTTGCCGTCCCCGTCCTGCGGTCGCTCGGGGCCGGGGCCGTCAGTTCGTGCGGGGGAGGTTCGGCGCTCGGGTGCAGTGCTGGAAGGGCAGTTCAGACATTTGCACCACCCACGCCAACGGCATCAACCCCCAAGCCGGCCGAAACACCAACCGCACCTCCACCACCTGGACGCCCACCACCGGGCCTGCTATCACCACCCGTTCCTGTTACAACACCGCCGATCAACTCGTCGCCACCATCAACGGCACGACACCCACCAGCGCCTACACCTACGACACTCGCGGCAACCAAACTCTCGACCGCGCTGACACCTACACCTGGGACTCGGCCGACCGGCTCCGCACCATCGCGACCGCCGGCACCACCATCACCTACACGCGCGATGCCCTCGATCGGCTCACTCGACGCACCCAGAACAGCACCATCACCGGCTACACCTACAACGGCTATGGCGACTCCCCAGCCGGAGTACTCAGCGCCTCCAACACACTGATCCAACAGTTCCATACCCTGCCCGGCGGAGTCCTCGTCACCATCAACCAAACCGGACTCACCAAAACCTGGTCCTACCCCGACCTCAACGGCAACTACACCGTCACCACCGACAACACCGGCACACCCACCACCACCCGAATCCAGTACGGGCCATGGGGAGAACGCCTCGCCAGCAGCACCGGCATCCTCGACAACACGACGGGCAACCTCGACCACGGTGCCTTCGGACAACACGGCAAACTCGAAGAAGACACCACCCAACGCACCATCATCACGATGGGCGCACGCCCCTACAGCCCCCGAGACGGCAGATTCCTCACCGTCGACCCAATCGCCGGCGGGTGCGCGAACGCATATGTCTACGTCTTTGGCGATCCGGTGAACGGATCCGACTACGGCGGTCGGTACTCCTGCGATGGATTCGTCCACAAGACCGCCTACGGAACAGTGCGGGGCTCGATTGATGCCCGGGGTGTCTTCAACTGGGAGTATCGCGCTGGTTACGAGAGGGGCTTCGGGTGGGACCCCACCAGCCCGGCGTCCAGTCCTCGTTTCGGCAGTATGGTCGGAGCGTTTTTCGTAGTCACGGCGGACGACCGCACCATCAGCAGCGGGTTCAGCGACGGCGTACCTCGAGCAAGCGGCGATAAACGAGAAATAGGAGGATCGGTCGCCTTCACATTGGGGGGCCCGAAGCCATCAAGTATCGCCATCAGCCTATTAGTAAGCTATGTAGACCCGATCTTCGGCTCGTTCCAAGCGCAAGAGATAAGTGTGTCGTGCAGCCTATAAGAACAATGCTTCTGGTTGCGACAGGCCTTTGCCTGGTAGGGGCGTGTTCACTAGGTCCCGGCGACTCCTCTCCGGCAGATCCCCCCGTGACCGACGCCAATGAACCTTCGACTTCGACCGGCTCCGCAGTTGGTGGTGCGTGCACCCTCACCGCCGGACTCAATGCACCGTGGTCGCAACCCCCTGCGATTGAGGCATTTCGATCTGGCCTCGAAACCCACGGATTCGACGTCTGTACCGCTGCGAGTTCGGATGGTCGAACGTTCGTGGCGATTAGCTTGAGCAATCGAACGCTGGCGGGTCAGCAGTTGGGCAAGGTCGCCACGCAATTCCGTGCTGAACACACCGGAGGAAACGCCATCGATTGGCCAGGCATCGAGGCGTACGTGGACGAGCGGGTGTCCTCCTCAACGGAGGGATCAACCGACGGCTTCCAGTTGATGTTCCATTCAGAAGGTGTGTACGGGGCAATCCAGTGGTCCGGTGAGCAGCGACCCTCGCTCGAACACTTTGAAGATTTGGTTCGTGCTCTCATCGAATACGCACGATAAATGCTGGCACATCGCGTCGAAAATTCCTCTTGCATGCCCCTATCACCGGACCATTGGGACGACTCATTCCCTTCGTCGCACGCACGCCTGGCGCAACGAACCTTCAGTAAGGGACCGGTACGGGCGAGCGGCAACGCATGCACATCATCGACGTGCGGCGACTGCCATGCCGCTCTGGCAATGATCGGGGGGCAGGCGCCGATGTGATCTGAGAACGACAGTCTGATCTGAGTTGCCCCACTTCAGGGGTGTCGCGACGGGGAGGTTTGGGTTGGCCCCATCTAGCCCTCAGGGACATCCGACGTGCGGCGAGCAGCTGGTGGCGTGGATCAAGCTCCCTGACGGCATGACGAGTCGACCGACGCGCTGGCGATCGTGTCAGTACGTGCCCATCGATGCCGCGCTCTGAGGAGTGTTGACGTCCGACGACGCGCCAAGCGCCAAGCATCAGGGGGTGTCCCGTTCGTCCGATATGTTGACGACGTGGCCCATGACGAGGATGACCCGGACTTCAATCGCTCGCTGCTCGGGAGGCGTCCATCCATGTATGGCGTACCCGTTGGCCGTCCATCTAGTTACAGGCCATGGCACTTCCTATTCTTCGGACTGGTCGTCGCTGTGGGTTCTGCGATCGCAATTGTCGCCTTCGGCTGACGCTGCGACGTCCATCACGACCCGGTGGTTGTGAGCGATCATTGAAAACCGACATGGATCGTCGGGGGTCTTCTGAACCGTTGCCGGACGCAACTGCCGCTCGATATCGCTCCGCGTAATCACGACTCGAATCGGCCTCACCATGCGCGAGTACGTCCATATCAATCCAGGTAGCGCACTGCGCATTCACGGGCGTAACCATTCGAGCCGAGCACCGTGGAGATCCGATCGGTGCTCACTGTCGCAGGGTTCCTCGAGCGGTACCAACGGCTGATCCGGTATGAGTCCCGCGGCGTGGTGGGTTTCGGTAGGTCCACCGTGGGGTGAGCCATCGGCGTGATTCTTGGTGTGTTCCTGCAAGAACCCAACCAAGGAGAACACACCGATGGCTCTTGATGAGTCTGCCCTGCCCGAACTTCTCGACGCGCTCCGCGCCGGCGATGGCATCGATCTGATCCGTGACGCCGTGCGTCTCGTGATGCAAGAGCTGATCGAGCTCGAGGTCACCGATCACATCGGCGCCGCCCGATACGAACGCAGCGACACCCGAACGAATGAACGCAACGGTCACCGTCCACGGCTGTTGGCGACCCAGGCCGGCGACATCGAGTTGAAGATCCCGAAGCTGTCCCATGGCAGCTTCTTCCCGTCGTTGCTGTCGCCGCGGCGGCGTATCGATCAGGCGTTACACGCGGTGATCATGCAGGCCTACGTCGAAGGCGTCTCGACGCGCTCGGTCGATGATCTCGTCCAAGCGCTCGGGATCGA
>JANOEM010000201.1:0-2124 GCA_031413195.1 Actinomycetes bacterium | reverse complement strand
GTAGACGCGATCAGGCGGAACGCCGAGCGCGTGGAGCGCTTGGCGTTGAGCGGTGAGGTCTTGCTCGTCAGTCGAGCATCGGGCGTATCCAATCAGTGTTTCATCCATCCAAGAACCGTGCCGCACCCGCTCGCCCTGATCAATCGGCGAGCGTCCGAAAGCCGCCCGTCATGTGAGACGGATCTCGCCGAACCTCCCGTCGGGCTACGAACCAGCGATTCGTCCGGCGGGCGTCCCCCTATCGGACACGATGCGACCAGTGAATATGCGGTGCTCGATATGGATTGATATGGATGTGATCGACACACACGCTCGTCGGTGAATGTCCGGACGGTTATCGAGTGGTCTCCCGGGCACCCCGGCACCTGCGCTCGACGGCTGATCGGCCCATCGTCCCCGACTGCAGCCATCCCTCCTCCCGGCTGCAGTTGTGGACTCATGCCGCCACCTTGAAAGGGTGGTGTCCCCGATATCACCTGGATCAACGAACCCCAACCAGATCTGTCTCACACCGCTTGACAAGGACCAGCCCGAGAAATTCTCATCCTGCGCGACGGATGCATGCCCCGTAGTACGACTATTGGGTATGCAGGCGGAATCTCCTCTCGACGGCCACCCTTCGCCGTCATTGCAGGCCTTCGCTGCCTTCTACGACGCCACCTTCGATGCGGTCTACCGTTATCTGTCACGCGCCGTGATGGGCAATCGAGCGCTCGCAGAGGATCTCACGCAGGAGACGTTCGCCTCGGTTGTCGTTGCGGTCCGTAACGGCTCGCCCGGCGCTCAGACCTTGCCGTGGGTGATCGGAGCCGCCCGCCACAAACTGGTCGACCACTATCGCAATGCCGCTCGTGAGGAACGTCGACTGTCGCTCGCGTGGTCGAGCGGTCTGGACGGGGAGCAGTTCGATGACCTCGCCGCTGTCGATTCGGCGGACCTCGTCCCGTTGATGCGCGAACTGACTCCGGATCATCGCTTGGTGCTGGTGCTGCGCTACCTCGACGAGCTCTCGGTCGGCGAAATCGCGAGTGAGATCGGACGCTCGGTCCACGCCACCGAGTCGTTGCTGGCACGCGCTCGCAAGGCCCTGGCATCCAGTTACCAGGAGACCAACTCATGAACCGGCATCCGGTGAGCGACGCCTTCGACCAGGCCGCGGATCCGCCCTCAACCAAGTTTCGCGACGACTTGCGAGCGCAGCTGCTCGCCGACCTGGGTGCACCCGAGGCAGCCGTCACCTTCCACCCCAATCCCAACCATCCACCAATGGAGTTCACCGTGACCACCGACAACAGCAGTTCACCATCCCGGCCACGAGGCCCCCGAGTGCTGATGGGAGTCGCCGCCGCGGTGATCGTCATCGTCGGCTTGACCGCGATTGTGCTCACCCGGAACAACCAGGACTCGAACACGGGGACCGCCGAAGGGCCAGCGGTGACAGTGGCCGACACCGTCGGTACCACAACCACCAGCTCGACCACAACCACCAGCTCGACGACAACCACCAGCTCGACGACGACGGCCCCCCGACGGGACGATGCCACGATCGCCGCCGCTTTGTTGCTCACCCCTCCCACCGGCAGCTTCGGCAAGCTTCAAGAGTTCGAGATCATGAGGACGGTTCAGGAGTGCGCGGACGTCGTCGCTGCGCTCGACCCTGCCGAAGCCGCGGCGTCGAACAGCGGGGGCGTGTTTCAATGGGTGAACGTCTTCCCGACGAAGGAAGCGGCCGCCAGCGCGATGACCGTCGTTACATCACCCGCTGGCCAATCGTGTCAACTGACGATCGACAAAGTTGTGTCGGGGGCCTCCGCCGACGGAGGCACGGCAGAGATCATCGATGCTCCGTCACCTGCACCGCAGGGCGACCTACAAGTCTCGTGGGTCGTCAACGTTGCCGACAACGGAACCCCGATATTCTACAAGCGCACCGTGTGGGTCCAAGTCGACCGATCGTTGCTCAACCTCCAAGTCGTCGGGAACTTGACGGATGCATCGTTCAATCAGCTCGACACGGCGCTCCGCGATGCAGTCACGTTGGCCACCACTGAACTCGCCGCCGGCTGACGTGACCACATCTCGACTCGCCCGCATCATCACCGGCTCGGCTTCCGGCGAAGTCAG
>JANOEM010000200.1:0-1755 GCA_031413195.1 Actinomycetes bacterium | reverse complement strand
GGGGCCGTTCGCCGGGCAACGGCTGCAGTGGTCGCCCTCCGTGACGTCAACTGTTCGACGATGGACGCGGCCGAGTTGCGCGGATGGTTGGAGAGCGTGGAGGAACTGCGTCGCTCGATCGACGCCACCGCGGTCGCTGCGGCTGGTTCGGTCGATCGCCGCAACCCGTTCCGCGGTCAAGGGTTCTTCTCCGCGAAGACCGTCATCAAACACATGTGCCGGCTGTCGGGTCCTGAAGCCCACCGACGGGTGCAGACCGCCCGGATGCATGCCGGGCTGCCCGAGTGGGCCGATGCTGAAGCTGACGGTCGTGTGGGTGTTGCCCAATCGGAGTTGATGGCGCGCATCGCCGCCAACCCCCGCATCGAATCGGCAGTACTGGAACGTGATGCTCCCGCTCTCCTCGACGACGCCATCGGACAGTCGTTCGACGAGTTCGAGCGCCGTGCGCGGACCTGGGAGGCACTCGCCGATCCTGACGATGACCGAGCAAAAAACGAACGTCAACACGCCAACCGGAGTTTCCAGATCCGGTCCCGCCCCGACGGGGGATGGGTGCTGTCGGGCAATCTCGTCGAACTCGCCGGAGTCGAGTTCAACGAGATCTTCTCCTGGTTCCTCGAAGCCGAATGGCAAGCCGACTGGGCCGACGCCAGAGCCCGCCTCGGCGACGAGGCCGCCGTCACCGACCTTTCACGCACCCAATCGCAACGATGCGCAGACGCCCTCGTCGCCATGGCCCGCGTCGCTGCCTCCACGCCTCCCGGATCGCAGCAGCCCCACCGCACCGTCAACGTCCTGATCGATCAGGAGTCGTTCGAAGCCCCCCGCGGCGGCGACACCCCCGACCCGCGCCGCTACCGCAACATCGTGATCCGCACCCTGAGCAGACGACGCCTCCACCCCGACGACGCCATCAACACCGCCCTGATCGGCCACATCCGACGCGTCGTCTACGACTCCTCGGGCACCGTCATCGACCTCGGCCGACGATCCCGACTCTTCCGCGGCAGCGCACGCGACGCCGTCATGCTGCTGCTCACCACCTGCATGTGGATCGGCTGCGACCGGCCCATTGCCTGGTGCGACGCCGATCACTCCCTCGGCTGGAAAGCCCACGGCGCCACCGTGCCCCGAAACGGCAGCGGACTCTGCCAGGCCCACAACCACCTCAAAGAACACGGCTACCGGGTGTTCCGAGACGACAACGGCGACTGGCACGTCATCGACCCCGACGGCAACGAAATCACCTGACCGTGTCCCCACGAACGCGCCGAGCGCCACCTCGACGAGTCGACTTGGGCGATCCTGCTGTACTCAGCGACGAAGACTGCGCTCGCGCAATCTCACTGCGGCCACCAAAAGAATCACCAGCTGCCGAAGATGTCGTATTTGTTTCAGAAATGTTAGTTGTATGATCGTTCAAGTCAGAAAATTCATCGACAATTTCATATTCAACATCCACCGCTGAAATACGACGACGTGAGTTGTTGTTGTTATTGTATTTGGGACGGTTGTTTTGAGCACGACGTGCATCCATGATCGCTTTACGTTTCTCAAATGGTAAAGCTGCCCATTCGGCCTCCTCATAATTACGAATGTCAGCTTGAGTAATAGTTACCTTGACACGTTTAGGTGCCGATTGCGTTTCCGCTGTTTCTACATCTGAAATACGTGATTGAGTGCGATAACAAGCTTGCCGTTGTGCGACCGTCGACACCAACAAATTGCAAAGATACTCGTATTGTAATGTGC
>JANOEM010000199.1:0-2033 GCA_031413195.1 Actinomycetes bacterium | reverse complement strand
ACATCGATCACCTCGACAAGAGCTTCTGGGCCGCGATGAGCAACAACGAAGGCCCGACCGCGCTCGGCATCGTCGAGCGTCATCGCGTCAAGGTCTGGACGCGCAATGCCAATGCGGAGTTCGAGAAGCTCGGGATCTGAGGCACGGGCCGCGAATGCTCTACTCACTGGCCTTGTTGTTGCTGGTCGCCGTCGTGAGCTTCTTGATGTCCTCGGACGACAGCTGCGGACGGTCCACTTTGATCGTCAGCTTGTCGAGCTTGGCGGTCAGCTTGAAGGGCGGCTGGTAGTCCGCGTCGTTCACGCCCGTGAGCGTGTCGGACCCGACATCGAAGCTCTCATCCCATTGCAGGATCATCGGGAGCGTTTTCGGCATGGCGATCGACTGGACCGGGTTGCCGTCCACCTTGAGCACGCCAGTCCCGGGGCGGCCGAGGCCGCTCATGTTGTTGAAGGCGAGCGTGCCGACGCCGAGGCCGTCGTATTTGAAGTCAAACTCGATGGTGTGCTTGCCGGGCGTCAGCGAGTCGGGGCCTTCCCACTTGATGCGATCCAGATTGACGAGGTTCCAGAGGAATACGGGCTTGCCTTTGAGTAGATAGAAGCCATAGCCCGCAAAACGCCCGCCCGAGGTCAGGATCATGCCTTCGGCACCACCCTGAGGCACCTCGATGTCGGCGATGATGGTGTAGGAGGTGTTCAGCAATCCCGGCGAGTCGCCCTGCGGCAGACCGACCATCGGCCGCGTGTAGACGAATTCGGTGCGCCCCGCGGTGATATTCGGCCTCGGGGCGACGATCCGCGCTGCCACCGATGCATCCATCGGGAAGACCTGATGCTTCTTCGCCTCGGCGACGAACGTCTGCTTCAGCTCCTTGACCTTCAGTGGATTCTTCGCCGCGATGTCGGTCGTCTGGTTGAAGTCGGTGCTCAGGTTGAACAGCTCCAGCACCTGGTTGTTCAGCGGGTCTGTATTCGCCGGACCGAAGGCCTCCCAGGGCGCGCGATTGACCTTGGTGCTAAGGAACCAACCGTCGTGGTACAGCGCCCACTGGCCCATCATCTCGAAGTACTGCGTCTCGTGGCGCGTCGGTACCTTGGCGTTCTTCGCGTCGAAGGTGTACGCGAAGCTCGTGCCGTCGATCGGTGCCTGCTTGATGCCGTCCACCATCTCGGGCGCGCGAATGCCAGCGGCCTCGAGGATGGTGGGCACGACGTCGATGACGTGAACGAACTGCTGGCGCAACCCACCCTTGTCTTTGATGCGCGCCGGCCACGACACCACCATGTTCTGGTTGATGCCGCCGAGTTGCGAGGCGTTCTGCTTGAACCATGAGAACGGCGTGTCGAAGGCCCACGACCAGCCGGCCGACATGTGGTTGTAGGTCTGCTCGGTGCCCCAGACGTCGTAGAACTTCATCTGCACATCGACCGGCAGCTCGTTCAGGCCATTGAACCACGCGACCTCGTTGGGTGTGCCGAGCGGGCCGCCCTCGGCGCTCGTGCCGTTGTCGCCGTTGATGTAGATGATGAGCGTGTTGTCCAGCTTGCCCATGTCCTCGATGGTCTGGATGACGCGCCCCATCTCGTAGTCGTTGTAGGCGGCATACGCGGCGAAGACCTCGACCTGTTTGATGAAGAGCTTCTTCTCGGCCGGCGAGAGTTGATCCCACGGCTTCAGGACTTCACTGGGCCAGGGCTCGAGCTTCGTGTCCGCCGGGATCACGCCCAGCCGTTTCTGATTCTCGAAGATGCGCTCGCGCAGCTTGTTCCAGCCGTCGTCAAACAGGTGCAGGTCGCTGATCTTCTGCACCCATTCCTTGGTCGGGTGATGCGGCGCGTGGGTGGCGCCGGGCGCGTACTTCACGAAGAACGGCTTGGTCGGCATCGTCTGGTTCATGCGATTGAGGTAATCAATCGCGTCGTCGGCCATGCCGGTGATCAGGTTCCACTCCGGCTTGCCTTGGAAGGGATAGATCTGGGTGGTCAAAATCTGTTTTCATGGTTGCGTTGAACAACTTGTCCTTTGCCTTT
>JANOEM010000198.1:0-6395 GCA_031413195.1 Actinomycetes bacterium | reverse complement strand
GCCGAACGAGTGGCGGATCACGCTGTCGGAAAGCCTGTTGACGATGCTACGAGAGTTCAGCCACATCACCAAATCCTAATGGGTGCCCGCGGTGAGTTGCCGGACCTCAGTCGCTGAAGGTCAGCTCGCATGTGACGTTTTTTGCCTCGACCTCCCTGAGACCGTCGACGTAGTACTTCCACGCTTGCGACGTGCCCGGTCGAGCGGCGCCGACGGCGCCCACGCAAGGGTTGCCGCGATGACCCCGATCCCCACCACGATGAACGCCCCGCTCACTCCGGCAATCGCCAGCAGCGGCGCACCGAGAGCGAGTCCAACCGGACGCAACCCCTCGCCGAGTGCGCCAACAGCGCCGAACACCCTGCCGCGGACCTCAGGGGCGACTACCTCCTGCAGATTGGTCGACAGTGAGGTACTTGCAAGTGCAATCGCCACGCCAGCGATCACGAAGACCGCCGCAGTTCCGATGATCGGGAGCAACCCCGCCGCCCCCAGGCAGACACCGACCACCAACATCGGTGCGCTGATAGCCCCCTTGGCCACCTTGCCGGCCAGGAGAGCGCCGAGTAGAACCCCCGCGGAGACCATCACCTCCAACAAGCCGTATGCACCCGAGCCGACGTGAAAGCGATCCACGGCGAGGGCGACGATCAGCAGCGGAACAGGCGCTGCCACCATGTTCAACACCGATACGAGGCCGACGAGCCGACGCAACCGTGGATCGCGGAGCACTGACGTCATCGCGTTCCAGGTGGAGTGACGCTCGCGGGCCTCGGCACTCGCCCCCGCCGGGCGCGGCACATGCGCGAACGAGATGAAGATGGCCGACCATGCGAACGTCGCGGCATTGGCCAGCATCACGCTGCCGACATCGAACATGCTGATCATCACCCCACCAATGAGCGGGCCGACGAGCCCACCCACGGCCGAGTTGGCCATGTTCAGTCCGTTCGCAGCGGGCCGGTGTTCTGGCTCGATGAGCGACGGAACCACCGCCGAGTACGTCGGGTTGAAGACCGCGGTCGCGATCGCAGAGAGTCCCACGAGTGAGCAGATGAGCACCGCCGACGTGTGCTGGTTGATGACCAGCAGTGCCAGAACCGCCGTCACGACCAGCCGCTGCACGTCGGCCGCAATCAGCAGATGCCTTCGATCACAGCGGTCCGCGAGCCAACCGCCGAATGGTGCACACAGCACGAACGGAATGATCATCGACAACGCCACAGCTGACAGCAGACCGTTGCCACCGACCCGGCGCGCCCACCACAGGAGCGCAACGCTCTGCATGCCATCGCCGATGACCGACACGACTTGGCCGATCCAGATGAGGCGAAAGTTCCGATAGAGACGAAGGATCATGTGAGCTATCGTCATGGTCGTCACATTCGATTTCTAGACTAGGAATCGCAAGAGGTCACGATGGGTCAACTGCCAAAGAATTCCTGGCCAGAGAATTCCTGGCCAGACGAACCCTGGCCAGACAGGCTCGACATCACCTCGCCGGCGGCGATTGCGATGCTCACCAACCTGCGCTCGTTGCGCTTTCTGCAGCCCTTCATGCGTGGCTCCCACACGTTGTCATCTGCTGCCGCCGCGCTGGGCCGGCCGACCTCGACGGTCGCATATTGGATTCCGAAGTTCGTGCGCGTCGGGCTACTCGTGCATCTCGGCAACGAAGAGCGCCCCGGCATGCGAATGCCGCGTTACCGCGCCCCGGCGCGACAACTCACGGTGACCTACAAGAAGATTCCCGTCGACAGCAGGGTCGCGCTCCTCGACGAAGGGCGTTTACGCGTATTGCGGCGGTTCTTCGACGGCCTCGATGAAGCGATCGAGTCGACGGCTGCGTTCTCGCTCGCATTTGCCGGCAGCGACGAGTTGGGCACGTCTGTCGAGATGATCGAAACTGACGGGACACCGCGGAGACTCCACTACACCGATGGTTGGATGACGTTCCATCTCAGCGATGCCGACGCCATCGACTTCGCAGCCGACATCGAAGCCGTCCTCGCGAAATACGCCGACCACAAGGGCCCACGCCGCTACATCGCCCACGCCGGGCTTGCCCCAGACCCGCGCCACCGCTGGCGCAGCGCTACCGACGCCACCCCCCTGTGAGTGGAGTGCCGCCAGGATGGCGTCGTATCGGTCGTCGCCAGTGGGGCCTGGCGAGGCGACGGCTATCGCTACTCGGAGAGCGCCGTGTTCGTGGGCGAGATCGTCGTTGAATTGGATGACATCGCGATATGCGCCGTCTTCGTTGTCGGCACGGAGATGACCACGAATCGCGTCTGCAGCTTCAGCCGCCGTCCATGACCTTGTTGGTATCGCCGTGAGGCGGTAGCCGGTCGGGCGAAGAAGCCGGTCCAAGGTCTCGCACGTGACGTCACGGGCAGATGATTCCGTGCGCGCGACTACAGGCTGCTGCGTCCGGGCGCGCGTGGCGAGTTCTCGCTGAGAAAGGCCACTGACCCGGCGAGCGTTGCTCAGAATCCTGGCTGCTGACGAAACCATCGCGAGACCTCACGACTTGTTGATAACCAGTTGGCTATCAACGATCCAAGGATTGTGGCCTTGCGTCGCGCCTTGTTCTGGTGCGCCCCCTGGGGCTCGAACCCAGAACCAATGGATTAAAAGTCCACTGCTCTACCATTGAGCTAGAGGCGCCGGACCGGCACGAGAGCTGGAGAGAACTCCCCAGGGCCTCCGCCGGGCGAACAGCAACGCATCATAGCCACCGTTCTCCTCACGTCGACCGGGCAGCCGATCCAGGATCAGCCGGTCGAGGCACACATGCACGAGGGGCAGCCCCTGGCGAGCAATGAAATACTGGACGCCGCAAAGATGTTGGACAATCCATGACTGCAATCGCGATCCATCCGAACAGCGCCGACCGAACGATCCGGACCACCTCATGAGCGGCGGGGGACCAGAAGGAGTGGGCGACACGGACCGGGCCGAATTCGACCGGCGGCGTGACGAGATCTCCGCCCGCTATCTCAAGCCACGTTCAGTGCGCCCGTCGAGCACGGCCCGCGGTGTGCACCACATCGCACTGATCTGCAGCGATGTGGAACGCACCGTGCAGTTCTACGACGGCGTGCTCGGCTTCCCGTTGATCGAGATGTTCGAGAATCGCGACTACAAGGGTTCCACCCACTTCTTCTTCGACCTCGGTCACGGCAACACGATCGCCTTCTTCGATCTCCCCGGCCTCGCGCTCGGGCCATACGCGGAAGTCCTCGGCGGCCATCATCACCTCGCGATCTCGATCGAGCGGGCCGCGTGGCAACAGATCAAGGATCGTTTCGACGAACTCGGCATCGGCTACAGCCATGTCGACGGCTCGTCGATGTACTTCCTCGGCCCCGACGGAGAGCGGCTCGAGTTGATCAGCGACCCACTGCTCGAGATGTATGGAAAGCCGGTCGGCTGAAGGTTCGGTTCGACCGCTCCCTAGACGCTCGGCATGATTGCAGTGCGTCGCCGAGTGTCATAGAGTCCGGACATCGACTGACGGGGGACGACATGAAATTTCGCGGAATGGGCTATCTGGCAACAGCGGCAGGGGTGGTTGCCCTCGGGCTCACATCGGCAAGCGGTGTGCAGCCGGTGAGTGCCGCTGGGCCTGTCGAATGTGTCGCACCCGTCGGTGCGCCAGGCCCGATCGGCGCAACCGGCTCGGCCGGTGCTCCGGGTGCAGCAGGAACGACAGGGGCGGCCGGGACACCGGGTGCTACCGGTCCGGCCGGCGCCCCCGGACCGGCCGGACCAGCCGGCGCGTCAGGACCGGCCGGCACGCCCGGCATAGCCGGACCTCCCGGCAATCCGGGCCCGCCCGGGCCTCCGGCGACGTTTTCACCAGGACCCGGCCGCACGTTGCACGGCGGCAGACCCATCGCCGCGGCCGCTCCGTTGGACTGCAGCGCATACCCGTTGGTCTGCGTCAACGTCGTCGTCGGCGCCGCTGGAGCAGCGGGCGCACCGGGCCTGGCCGGCGCCGCTGGTCCTGCCGGAGCGGCAGGCACCCCCGGTTCAGTCGGCACACCCGGACCCGTCGGACCTACCGGTGCACCCGGGACGATCGGCGGACCCGGAACCCCCGGAGCGCCGGGTATCCCCGGAGTCGATGGCCCGCCAGGACCTCCCGGCACGTTCGGGCCGTCTGGCGTCTCCCGAGCCGTTCACGCCCCCGTGGCCGCCGCAGCGCCGCTCAATTGTTCCACGTTCGCTCCTGAATGCGTCGTGAACGTCACCGGTCCCGCCGGGTCCGCCGGTGCGGCTGGCGCTGTCGGGGCAACAGGCGCACCAGGTTCGTCCGGCGCTGGCGGAACCACCGGGGCTGCCGGGCCAAGCGGGCCAACCGGGCCCGCCGGAAGCCCTGGTCCCGCGGGGCCAATGGGTCCAGTGGGGACACCGGGTCCAGTCGGCCCCCCCGGGCCACCCGGGCCGCTCCCTCAGCCCGGCGGCCCGGGTCGCACGGTGCACGCATCGGCGCCTCTCGACGCTGCCTTCGGCCCTGCACGGCTGCCAGAGGTTCAGATTCCCGAGGCGTGCGCTGCATCGCTCGCGCCGGTGCTCCCGACGGTTCCCCCGGCGGGTCTGCCCGCAACCGGGAGCAACTCCGATACCGCTCTCATCGCCGGTGCAGCACTCGTTGCTGCTGGAGTCGTCGTCGTTCGGGCCACCCGGCGCAAAGAGCCACGCGGCGCCTGACCCGTCTCGCCCATGGCTGATCCCGACCCGTCGGCGACCGAAACCGAGCCCGTAGAGCCTGTTGCGACCGGCGAGACATCGCCGCGCCACATCATGTACCGGCTGTGGAACGGGGTCTACCCGGCACCGGTCTGTCAGTCGATCCTCGACGAGTTCGACGACGAGGCGTTCTACGAAGCCAACATCCAAGATGTTCGCGGGCAGGTGCTGATCGCACCCGAGACGCGTCGAGCGACAAACCTGTTCATCGAACCGGGTCACTGGACGGGCGCGCTGATCACCCACTTCGCCTATCAGGCAAATCTGCTCTGGAAGTACGATCTCAGCGGCCTCGGCACGCTCAGTGTCGTGCGCTACGACGAGGCCGGGCACTTCAACTGGCACGTTGACGTGCTCGCCTACGGCCAGATCGACTACCCCGGGCTCGGCAGCGGCCTCGAACGCAAGCTCAGCGTCACCGTCAACCTGTCCGACCCCGGCGACTACGACGGCGGCGACCTCGAGTTCCTCAACGGGATCGGCCAGTTGCTCACTCAACCAGAACTTCGCGAGCGCGGATCGGTGGTCGTCTTCCCGTCCACTCTCGGGCACCGCGTGACCCCGCTGACCCGTGGCGTGCGCTACGCCCTGGTCGGTTGGATGGTCGGCCCGCCGATCCGTTGATCCGTGACCCACACCTCGGAAGGTGACGATTGCGGACCGATCATGCGTGCGGTTCGCGCGGGCGGTGCGGTTCGGAGTGATCCCAATCGGCGAGCAGCGATCGCAGCGCGGTGAGAAGCAGGAGCGGTTGATCGAGCATCGGGTGATGCCCCGTCTGGGGGATCTCGATAACCGGAGCGACACGGCCGAGGGCCTCGTACATCTCCTCACCGATGTCGGCGGTAACGAGTCCGTACTCTGATCGGAGCAGGGCGAATCGACAGGTGATCCGGGGAAGGTACGGCATCGCGATGCCGCGCATCCCGCCGGCGAACGATTCGAAGATCCCCCGATCGAACTTCCACTGCCATCCCCCCTCGACGGCTTGCAACGACCTGCGCGCGACATGGTCCATCACGAAATCAAGGTTGTTCCGTTGCTCGGGAACGGTGCGGAAGCGCTGCAGCGCAACCTCGATCGCGGGGTAGACCCGCGGTCGACCGAAGGCATCGTTGCGCCGGTGCGCCTGCACTTCGGCATCGGGTTTCGTGACCGGGGAATCGCAGATGATCACGCCGGCGACGAGATCGGAATGCCTGGCAGCAGTTGCGATCGTGACCATCCCGCCCATGCTGTGGCCGACCACCACTGGCCGTCCGGCGATACCGGCATCGACCGCAACAGCAGCGACTTCGTCTGTCCATTGTTCCAGGTCGTACACATCGCGATGATCACTGTCGCCGTGGCCGCTGAGGTCGATCGCGATCACGCGGAACTCGGTCGCGAATGTTGCTGCCACGTGGGTCCACCAGTGTGCTTGGGCACCACCGCCGTGCACGAATACCAGGCCCCGACGGCCTCGCTCGCCCCACGCCAGGTAGTGGATCGACGCCCCATCGACATCGACCCATTCGTCGGTGAACGGAACGGCCAGGGCTCGTCGGAACCACGACGGCGCGTCGGGGTGAATCGGTACGGCGGGCGACATGACATTTCACCGTACTCGGGCCGAAACTCGAGTCGACCCCCGGGGTCGC
>JANOEM010000197.1:0-18440 GCA_031413195.1 Actinomycetes bacterium | reverse complement strand
ACTGCGGCCGCGTCAGTACAAGCGTGGGCAAACCGTCTTCAACGACGGTGACCACGGTGATTGCCTGTATCTCGTCCAGTCGGGGCGGATCGATGTGCAGCTCACCAATCTGGTCGGTCAGACGATCTCGCTGAGGGTGGTGCAACCAGGCGAGATCGTGGGCGAACTCGCTCTCGTCACCCCTGATGCGAAGCGGACCGGCAGAGCGTGCGCACTCGAAGCGACGGAGACCTTGGCGCTGTTCAGGCACGACTTCGACGAACTGCGGATGAACCATCCGAGCGTCGACCGGTTCCTCGTCGCGGCACTCGCGCAGCGCGTTGTTCGCACCAGCGAGCTCGTCGTCGAGTCGTTGCTTCCGCCCGAGACCCGGATCTGGCGCAGGCTCGCAGTCCTGGCCGATGCCTACGGTGACGACGTGATTCGGATGTCACAGGACGATCTCGCCCACGCCGCCGGCACGGTCCGCCAGACGGCCAATCGGGTGCTGCAGCTTGGCGTGCGTCAAGGTGTGCTGGCAGTGGAGAGGGGCATGATCACCGTCCTCGATCGCGCGGCCATCGATGTCTTGGCCCACCAAGGAACGCCCCTCTGTCGACGGGCGGCCACAGAGGTCCACTGAAGGAGTGCTCGAGTCAGAGGTAGCCGCGGTCGTCTCCGGGGATGTCCTCGGGAAGAATCCGGCGGCCGGTGATCGTGATTGGTTCGATCCGGACCAGGTGTAGCTTCGACCCGCCGGCCCACGTGGATCCCTCGCCTTGTTCGGATTGCTCTGTTGCCCGGGCGACGCCGTGCAACATCACGCTCCAGCCGGTTCGATGGAACGGATCGATCAGATCGACCTGAAACGTGACAAGGCCCTCACTGATTGCCGCCAACTTCACGCCTGCATCGGTGCGGAACTCGACGACGTCGATGTCGAGCACGTAGTTGACGGGAACCACGTGAGGGGCCCCATTCGGACCGTTGACCGCAATCCGGCCGACGGAGAGCGAGGCGATCAGCCGGAGACACTCGTCTCGGGTCAGGTCCTGCAGACCTCGGCCATCCGGCTGATTCACCTCGCCACCTCCAAATCTCCTTCCCGGCTTCAGGCGACCGCAGGGGTCGTCTTGGCGGTCTTGGGGGACCGGCGGTAGTGGATCACCCCGAGCACCACGAGGATGAGGGTGAGACCGGCAGCGATGAAGGCGCCGACGGCGGCGATGCCGGCGATCGTCCCGACGGTCGACCACGCATAAGCCGAGAGCAGCAGCCCACGCAGGGTCTCGCCCTTGAACAACGTGTTCCGCTGACCGCTGATCCCGTCGAGCGTTGCTTGCAACGTGTCGATCTCAGCCTGCGGTTGGCCTGCCTCGACAGCAGCCGCGACCGCATCTCTCGCAGCGAACTCCGGTCCGCCGAGGTCCGCGAAGGTGGCTCCGTCGGCAACGCCTTGGAGGTGCCCGTCGATGAAGCTGGCGTACGCCTCGGCGCCATCGCCGGTGGTGAGCCGCTGGCCGCCCCAACTGGCGAGGTCCGTCCGGCCCTCCTCGTTGAGTTCTTCAGCAGTTGGGAACGTGATGTTCTGTGAATTCAGTTCCTTGTAGACGTAGTCGCTGGAGAAGTTGCTTCCCCATGTCAGCAGGATTCCCGAGACGAGAAAGACGGCAGTCGCGACGACCCCGATCGAGATCAGGACGAGATCGATGGTTCGCCGATGTAGCGCCACGACTGGCTCTTCGGCCTTGCTCGATGGCACCGGGGCGGATGCCGGGGCGGACGGCGCGGCGGACGACACGGCCGAGGTGGTCGAATCCTCGATGCTTGTTGTGGTCATGAGAGCCTCCAGGCTGTTCTTGTGGTACTGGATGTACCCGCTGTTCTGATGCTCAAACTAAGGATTTGGGTTGCGCTCCGGTAGGGGACCCTGGCAGCGTTCAGCGGGACCTTGTGCCCTACCGACCCGTGCGCGCATCCGGGCCGAAGTCCCCTGGCGCCGTCAACGCTTCACCGGCACAATGGTTGTATGACGAACAGAACGATGATCTTTGGTGACGACGGTTCGATCTCCGCTGACCTCGCCTGGTTGTGGATCAACAGCCATCCGTGGCCGGAGTGGAGACTGGAGATAGTCACAGCTCGGGTCCCAACCGACTTCCGGGTCGATGGCGAAGGACACGACCTTCACCCGTGGCAGCCGACCAACCCGCGTCGCGTGTTCTCGGATTCCCGGATCAGCGATGTAGCTCATTTGACCTGCGATGGTGACCCGCGCCTCGCATTGTCGAGGCCGGCGGACCTGCTCGTCATCGGTCCTCGCGGGCCCGGACTGGCGAAGGCGATGCACCTCGGCAGCACGGCCGAGTGGTTGATGGTGCATCCGCCGGCGCCGATGCTCGTCGTCCGTCACGGCCGTCGAACCCTGACGGCTGTCGTCTGCCACGACGGCTCCGCGCACGCCCGAGCTGCCACGACTGCCCTCCGCAACCTGCCGTGGGCCGACCAACTGACGGTCACGCTCGTCGGTGTGGATGACGGTCGGGCTGACGTCGAGCGGGCGATCGAAGCGGAAACGGCCCCTCTCACCGCAGTTGGTGCTGTCGTGCAGCATCGAATTCTGCATGGTGACCCGACCTACGAACTGTTGCGCTACATCGAGCAGACCAACCCCGACCTGCTCGTGCTGGGCACGCAAGGGTTGACTGGTATGCAACGACTCCGGCTCGGCTCCACAGCCGGCGTGCTGGCCCACACGGCGCCGAGTTCGGTGTTGCTCGCCTGCGACGACACGCTCACCAGCCCAGAATGATCAGCGGATCATCCGACCGCTGAGGTGGGTGACTTCGATCGCGATCCAGTGTGACTTGTCGCCGGGGGCGCTGACATCGATGACGCTGTCGCGGAGTTCTTCGTACGCCTTGCCGAGCGCTGTGGTCACGTCCCGGGCGTGGCCTTGGGCCATCACGCTCCACGAGTGATCGTCGGACCTGCCGTCGATCTCGAATGCCACCCTCCTCATCGGGATCTCGGTCAGTTTCTCGCCGGGGTCGGTGCGGAACACGATCAGGC
Organism: Actinomycetes bacterium; assembly: GCA_031413195.1. GTDB lineage: Bacteria > Actinomycetota > Acidimicrobiia > Acidimicrobiales > Ilumatobacteraceae > WLMZ01. The sequence continues at coordinate 15,389 of JANOEM010000197.1, read as the reverse complement.
CGCTCCGGAACACGTAGTTGACCGGCAGGATCACGGGCGTGTCGTCGCTCACGAACGCGATTCGCCCTATGTCGTTGTCACTCAGCAGGCTCATGCATGCATCGGAGTCGAGATCCGTCATCGCTGTCATGACTGAAACCTAGTCCTCGAACCGCCCCGACCCGAACGAGGCTGCCGATGGATGATCTCCGTCCCACCCGGGCGGGACGGAGATCATCCATCGGGGGTGCTGCGGCAGGTTTCTGATCGAGCTTGCGGAACTCCGGTCGCCTCAGTGCTGGTGCAGCACCTGCGAACGGAACACGCGAGGGTTGTAGGCGGTCAGGACGACGTCGCCGTGGGCCCGAGCCGAAGCCGAGCGGGGGAAACCGAGAAATGGACCGAGTTCGCCGAAGTACTGGCCGGCACCGATTCGGTTGAGGAAGTCTTCGCTGCCGTCGACCTTGACCCGAATGATGTCGACCTCGCCACTGTCGATGACGTACACGAGATCGGATCGGTCGCCTTGTTCGAACACCGACTCGCCGGCGGCCAGCGTGACCTGATGCGTCGGCTGCTCGACCTCGGCGTTGCCGGGCAACATCTGGATGAGCTGGTCGGCGATGGGCACGAGCCGGGCGTCGTGGGTGGACACCACGATGGTCCGTCCCTGGGCCCTGAGTTCCTGCAGCAGACGGATGATCGCTTCGGCCTGGATGTGGTCAAGGTTCGCCGTGGGTTCGTCGGCGATGAGCAGTGGCGGATCGTTGCCGAGCCCCCTTGCTACAGCGACCCGCTGTTGCTGGCCGCCCGACAACTTCGCCGGTCGATGGTTCGCCCGGTCGGACAGACCGACGATCTCGAGCAACTCGTCGGCCCGCTCGAACGCGGCCCGACGATCGCGACCCGTCAAAACCATCGGCAGCGCAATGTTCTCCCGTGCCGAGAGCGACGGGATGAGGTTGAACGCTTGAAACACGAAACCAACATGGTCGCGGCGATACGCCTCAAGCTTGCGCGGGCCCAACCCCGTGATGTCGATGTCGCCGAGATGGATCGATCCGGATTTCGGGGTGAGGATCCCGCCAAGGCACGAGAGCAGGGTTGTCTTTCCACACCCTGATGGCCCGAGCAGTACCGCCAATTCGCCGCCCCGCGCGTCGAACGACATGCCATCGAGCGGGCGCACCGCGTATCCGTCGTGCACGAATTCGACGACGAGATCTCGTACCTGGACGTCGCTCATGTCAGGCTCCTGCTCCGGCGAACGCCAATGCCGGGTCGGACTTGGCTACGCGGCGCATACCGACCGCTCCAGCCACGAGTGCCATCACGACGGCGAGCAATGGCAACTGCCAGAACGCTCGAGTGGGGACCGTTACCTTCAACGGGAAAGCCGGCGCAAGGAACATCTGGAGGAAGGCCGCGAGTGCGACCGAAGCCAGCGCAACGAGCACGGCCTGCATCGCCAGGCTTGCAAGCAGGGTGCGGTTCGACACCCCGATCGCCTTGAGCACGGCGAAGTCACGCTGGCGCTCCAGCGCCGAGAGGTACACCACCGCCCCGATGATCACCCCAGCCACGATCCAGAGCAGCACGCGGACGAGGTCGACCGAAGCAATCGCTCCCTCCAATGGAGCCAAGAGGTCCTCAGCGACATCGTCAGCGTCGACCGCCACCGTGCCGGCTGGCACCGCGCCGAAGTCTCCGTCGACCAGGACTCCGCTGATCACGTCCCTGCTGCGGAACGCCAGGTCTTGTGCGTCCTGCGTCACCATGAAAACGAGTGGCACCCCGGCGAGCATCGTGGTGTCACTCGAATGTCCCACCACGGTGAAGGTGACGCCGCCGACCTCGACCATGTCGCCAACGGCCGCCCCGATCTTTTCGTCGACGACCACCTCGCCGGGTCCTTGCGCCGCGCGACCCTCGATGGTCCGTGGGGCCCCGAGCGCTCCCGGGTCGTGGCCGATCAGGATGACCTGCTCGGCGTCGTTGCCGACGGTGATACTGGAGCGTGAAGTGACCACCGGCGCCGTGGTGGCGGCGTCGACAGACTCGACCGAACCGGCAGGCATGGTCGACGCCGCAGTGAACGGTCCGGTGATGCCTTCGGCGATGACCCATGTCGACGCGCCGAACCCGCCGATGGTGTCGAAGGGTTCACGATGGAACTGTTCGACCAGCCCTGTCATCACGAACAGCAACGAGAACACGACCGCCCCCAGGAGGGTGACGACCACGAAACGCACCGCTCGGAAGCGCAGATCGCGCAGCGTCAGCAAGATCATCTCGACGCCCCCAGCCACGGCTGGGCACTGGCCCATTCGGTGATCGAGTTACGGGAGTCTTCGTAACCGAGGCTGGCGACCTCGTGAACGCGTTCGAACTCCAGCAGACCCACCCCCGGAAGATGGAGTTGAACGAGCAGGTCGACCACGCCATCGCGCATCGCGGCCTGCTGGTTGTTCACTGCACCGGTCAACATGCTGCGGAGCAGGACCGACGAAACGCTGGGGAACTCAGTCGGTGCGCGCCGAACGCTCGAACGCAAGGCACGGAATCCGGACACGGATGTTCCGTAGTCTGCCTTCGCCCGGGGACCTTGTTGAGGGGCCACGTCCACGGCGATGACGGTTCCGATGGTCGGGTCGAGACGCATCGTCTCGACCGGCAAATTGTTGAGAACGCCGCCGTCGACGAGGAGATCGCCGTCTACGGGGACCGGGGGGAGCACGCCCGGAATGGCGACACTTGCCCGAATCGATCGTGCCACTGCACCCCGCCGATGGACCTCCAGCCGTGACCGGGTGAGGTTCGTCGACACGCAGTAGAAGGGGAGCCACAGGTCTTCGATGTCGTAGCCGCCGAACATCTCGGCGAGGTTCTTGCTGATCCGCTCGCCCTTGAGCAGGGCCACAACGGGGATGGTGTAGTCGAGCAGGCGATGGAACGACGAAACGGCATGCGCCTCAAGCTCCTCGTCGTTCAGATCGAGAGCGACGCCACCGGCAACCGGTGCGCCCATCGAGCATCCACCGACCGCATCGATCGGTACGCCGGACTCACGCAAGGCCCTGACCACGCCGAGGTGAGCGAAACCTCTCGCCCCTCCACCGCTGAGCACCAGGCCGACGCCATTGCCCGACGCGAGGCGGGCAATGCGCGCGATATCGGCGGCCGAGCCCTGGCGAAGATGGACGACTTCGTCCACCGCAAAATCCTGCACGAGCCGTGCGGTGCCACGGGGGCGATCGGTGCTGGCTGGATGCAGCACGCCGAGCATCCGTCGAACGTGCGCAAAGCCTTCGAGTTCGGCGAACAACTCATGGATTCGGGCTCGCTCAGCGGAATCGGGCCGCGCCGAGGCGATCACGAGAACGCGGTCGGCCTGGCGCAGCGAGCGGCGCGTCCACTGGGTCATCCCGGCGTCGGTCTGAAGCACGACATGGTCGCTCCCGACGTCGGCCTCGTGCATGAACTCCGACAATCGCGGCACGCCGACGTTGTCGACCGCTGCCTGGGAGATGTCGGGTCGATTGAGGATCGCATCGACACGGTCGCTGGACAGGTGGCGGGTCGACCCGAAGTGCCGGATTTCATCGACCATGCAGGCGACGAGGTCGTCGGAGGCTGCCGGCGCCGTGACGGCAATGGTGAGCGACGAGGCCCGCCCGACGATGCGACGTGGCTGTTTGCGCAGTCGCGCAATCACACTGCGAGCGACGTGGAGCATCAACGCCGGGGACTTCATAACGAGTTCCTCGAACGTTTCGGTTCGCAACGTCGCGAGGGTGGAGTCGCGCACCGCTCGTACCGTGGCCGAACGTGGTGCGGCATCGAGCAAGCCCAACTCGCCGACCACGTCGCCGCGCCCGAGTTCGCCAATACGTTCCTCCGGCCCTTGCTCGGTTGACACCGAGACGAGCAACCGCCCTCCGACGATGAAGAAGGCTGCATCGGAGGGGTCGCCCTGCGCGAAGAGGATCTCGCCGGCTGTGAGGCGCCGCCACTCGATGCGATCGACGATGTCTTGGACGAGCGACGTATCGCGTGCGCCGAGCAGTTCGGTCACCATTCCGGCAACCTGCGTGCGATCGATCCGATCGCGTGCCTGCGCCGACACTGCGTCGGCGATGTCGGGGTTGTCGAACAACCACTTCTCGAAGTCGGTGCGTGCGATGACAACCACCTCGGTCGGGCCGTCGGCGCGCAGGGTCGCTGTTCGTCTGCCACCAGCAATCACGGTGACTTCGCCGACCACGCCGCCAGCGCCGATCGAACCGACTTCGACCTCGCCGAACGCGCTGGCAGCGGTTGCGATGAGGTTGCCGGACGTAACGAAGTAGACATCGTCGGCCTCGTCGCCTTCACGGACGAGCAGGGCGCGATCGGCGAGCGCTACCGGGCGCGCCAAAGGAGTGAGACTCTCGATCATCGATGCTGCGAACTTCACCCTGTCGTCTCCCCCATGACATCGAACCCAAGATGCGACCTGGCAGACCGTAGTCGCCGTGAATGGGTCGAAGATCATTCATCGCCGCCTGATCGTCCCGCTGTCGTGTTGATTGGGGCAGACTGAACCGATGATCGCACCCGCGCCGACCGACCTGCTGTAGACGTGTCCGAACATCGCCATGGAAAGCCGGCGGCCGACCCCGCCGCCGTTCTCGACCATCTCTCCTCCGGCACCGACATCATCGTCCCGCTAGCCAACGGCGAGCCGGTCACGTTGTTCGATGCGATCGAGGCAAACGCCGACGGTCTGTCGGGAGTGCGGGTCCATCAGATGCACGCCCTCCGCGATCGGCCGTACCTGCACGGGGCATACGGAGACCGGCTCCATCATGTGTCGTACTTCCTGTCCGACGTGACGCGTCCGTGCTTTCGTGCGGGCACCATCGACCTCGTCCCGAACAACTTCAGCGAGATGCGGGCAATCCTCAAGAGCGCCACAACCGACCCGTTGGTACTTGCGTCTGCATCTCCCCCCGACCGGCATGGCTACTTCAGCCTCGGCTTGAATGCGGATTACGTGTCGTCTTTCATCGGCCGGGCGCGCTTCTTCTTGGAAGCGAACCAGCAGATGCCGCGCACGTTCGGGAGGAACCAGATCCACATCAGCCAGGTGGCTGGGTGGACCGAGGTCGACTACCCGTTGATCGAGGTCGTGCCGTCTGTTGGCGGCGAAGCCGATGCGCGCATCGCGGCGCTCGTCGCGGAGCGGATCCCGAACGGTGCGACGATCCAAGTCGGGATCGGGACGATCCCCAACGCCATCTTGTCGACCCTGATTGACCATCGCGATCTCGGGATTCATACCGAACTGATCTCTGACGGGGTCATGGAACTGATCGAGCGCGGGGTGGTGACGGGCGTTGCGAAGGAGCTCAATCGGACCAAGACGGTCGGGACGTTCGCTCTCGGCACTCGCAAGTTGTACGACTTCATGCACGAGAACACGGCGCTGGAGATGTGGCCGGTTCGATACATCAACGATCCACGCGTGATCGCCCAGGAGACGAACTTCGTGTCGATCAACGCAACAATCGCCGTCGATCTTGTCGGTCAGTGTGCATCCGAGACAGTTGCGGGCACGTACTACTCGTCCAGCGGCGGCCAGGCAGATTTCGCCCGGGGTGCGATGTACTCGCCGGGGGGACAGGGTTTTGTCGTGCTCCACTCGACAGCCCGGAACGGTTCGATTTCAAAGATCGTGCCCCAGTTGGCTGCGGGCGACGTCGTGACGACCTTGAAGAACACCGTCGACAAGGTCGTCACAGAATGGGGTGTCGCCGAGCTTCGCGGCCGCTCTATCCGCGCCCGGGCCGAAGCGTTGATCGGGATCGCTCATCCCGACCATCGTGCTCATCTCACGGCCACGGCGAACCAGCTCGGCTACCTATAACGTCCACCCGCAGCGCCTGGTCAAGATGGGTCACGACGGCTACGACGGTGATGACCTTCGCCTCTAGTGATTCCATGACCGAATCGGTGAAGTGGTGATATGAAACTCTTGTTCGTCGAGGCAAAGCCCGGGACCGCGACGTCGGTCAAAGATCAGTTGACGGCCGCCGGCCATCAGCTCGTGAGTTGTTACGACGACGAGACGAACGGTCCGTGCCGAAGCGTGGCGTCGAGCGCAGGCTGCCCCCTGCATTCGCACATCGACCTCACGGTGGTCGCGCGCAGCGCTGGTGAGGCCGACACGCTGTTCGAGATGGGCGGCGTGTGCTCCGAGCTCCACCGGGTCCCGGTCGTTCGAGTCGATCCGGCAGGCGGAGACGACGTGGCCGGACAAGTCGTGGCCGCCGCAGCCGCCGGCAGGGATCGGACCGAGGCCGCGTATGCTGCAGCCGTGCGTACCGCTCTGGCACCACGCGATGTAACGGTCGAAGCCGCCCGCTATGAGGGGCGCGTCCATGTGACGGTCCGGTTGCCGGTCGCGTGCGACGCACATGCTCGGTCAGCTGTGGCCGACCGCGCCCGCGCTGCGATCCGAGACTTCGACCCGTTCGTTTCCACCATCGATATCTCAGTGATCGGCGCAGAGGTGCTGACATGAGCCGTGTCGTCACAGTTGGATACGACGGATCCCCCTCGTCGCTCGAAGCTGTTGGCTGGGCTGCGTATGAAGCATCGGTCGATGATTCGGCCCTGCGGATCGTGTCCTGTTACGAGGTTCCGGCCTTCGGGGAGGCGATGGGCGGATGGCCCGCGACCGACGCGGTCGGGGCTTTGATCCGTGCGACCGAAGAAGGTCTCGAGACGGCGAAAGCGGCCGTCCTGGCCGCACATCCAGGTATCGAGGTGACCACCGAAGCGTCCGGCGGTCCCGCATCCGTCGCGTTACTCAAGGGCGTCGAGCCGACCGACCTCGTCGTCGTCGGCGGCGAGAGCACCCACGGCGGGGCAGCTGCGTTCTGGTTGGGGAGCACGCCCCGATATGTCGTGCGGCACTGCCCGTGCCCGGTGGCGATCGTTCACGGCGCGGCGAGCAGGGGGCGCCCCGATCGCATCGTGGTCGGTGTCGATGGTTCCGATGCCTCGGATCACGCTGTCCGGTGGGCAGCCGACACCGCGGATCGGCACGAGGCCGAACTCGTGGTCGTCCACGGTTGGTCGTACCCATATCTGCTTTCCGACACCCGTTCTGAGCAGGCCCGTGATCTGACCCAGATCGATGCGGCGCTCGTCCTCGAACGAGCCGTGGCCGTTGCCCGAAACCAATGCATCAGTGCGGTCACGTCGCAGCTCGTCGAGAACTCCGCCGTCTCGGCGCTGTTGGATTCCGTCCGCGATGGTGATCTGCTGGTTCTGGGTTCCCGCGGTCGCAGCGGCCTGGCTGCCGGGCTGTTCGGTTCGACCGTGAACAGCGTCGTGGAACGCAGCGCTGTCCCGGTCGTGGTCGTTCGCCGCGACACGGTTCGATCCGACACCGTTCACCATGGCACCGCTCACCATGGCACCGTTCACGATGGCACCGTTCAGAATGGCACCGGGGACTGAACGTGAGCCGTCAGCCCGGACGTGATCGGATCGAGACGATCCTGGTCGGCGTCGACGGGTCACCCGAGGCCGGTCGAGCGATGGCGCTAGCCGGATCCCTCGCCGGTCAACTCGGCGCTCGTGTCGTCGCCGTCCACGCGGTGGGATTGCTCGACGTGTGGCCTGAACACCCCGAGAACCACGCGGCGCGAAACTCTCACGAACACGTCAAGGCGATGTTGGAGGGGCCATGGATCGAGCCGCTCGTCCGAGTCGGCGTCCGACCACGCCTGATACTTCGCGACGGTCCACCGTCGATCGTCCTGCTCGCGGTCGCGGAGGAGGTCGATGCCGATCTGATCGTTGTCGGAAGTCGAGGCTCCGGGCAGGCTTCCCCGTCCGCGCTGGGCAGTACGTCGGCCAAGATCACCCAGCGATCGAGCCGACCCGTGGTGGTCGTTCCCGATGATCGGTCCGACACCGAGTCGCAATGACCGGCCAGGACTCGATCGAGCAGGCTTCGGTGTTGGCAGGAATCGAGTCGACGTGCGCGGGCGCTTGACGGTCATCGCCCATCCAACAAACGTCACGTGAGAAGGGCGGACTCCGGTCCGTCGAATGTCGTGCTCCGTGGGATCGTCGACAGGCCCGGTCCGTCAATCGTTGGCCGGCCCTCGTCTGCAACGAACCGGTAGCGGAGCCGAGCGCCGCGTCGCGCCACCACGCCGAGGCGGAAACCCCCAGCCGGAACTCGGTCCAGTGGTACGGGCGCCCACGCCGTGAAGTCGCCGGTCACGGCCAACGCCGGACCGGCGAAGCACGAGGGTGGTCGTAGCTCGACGATGACAATCGTCTGGTCGGTGCGATCGGGGTCGGGCAGGGCGACATCGACGATGTCGTGGATCGACATCGCTGCGGTGCATGCGTCGGTGTCGCGCCGCAAGCAGATGTGGCAGGCCGAGCTGGTGGTGGCGTCGAGTGCTCGGGTCATGGCAGGAGATCAACGGATGGGGTTCGCTCGACGCGGAAACGCCGGCCGGTGACCTCGGTCGGCACAATGCGGACGAATCGTTGCTTCGGGCCGGTGTGCCACGGGAACAAAGGAAGGTCTAGGGCGTCGAACAGGTCGTACATCCTCTCGATCTCGACCGCATGCCCTTTCACCACGACGCTCCATGCCGCGCCTGCAACAGGGTCGTATCCATCGATCTCGAATGCGACGACACGACCCAGGACCGCTGCTGCGAGCTTGGTTCCCTCTGCGGTCCGGAACACGATGTCGCCTCGATCGACGACGAAGTTGACGGGGAAGATGTCGGGCGCGTTCATGATCGCAATCGCCAGGCGACCGACCTCGGCCGCCTGCAGCAGAGCCAAGCACTCCGGCTCGGTGAGGATGTCCATTCCATTCGAAGCGGTGGTGGTCATACAGTCAGCGTGCGCCCCAGACGCCATGTCCCGCCATGGACGAAAGTCCTCATTCGTGACGTTCTGCCCTACCCGTAACGTCCGTAACCCGGCACGATCAGCAGACAACCAAGATGCCGCAACGAAAGGAACCAATCCCATGCTTGCCATTGATCTGATCCATCGTCCGGGAGTCGCCGTCGACTCCGGGGCAACCATCACCGAGGCGGCAGAGAAGATGGAGCAGGCCGGTGTCGGCTGCCTCGCGGTTCTCGATTCCGGGTCGCTGGTTGGAGTTGTCACCGATCGTGATCTGGTCAGGCGCGCGATGGCGAAGCGTCTCCCGAACGACGTTCGTGTCGATTCGGTGATGACTTCCCCGGTCGTCTGCATCCAGGCCGGGGCAGACGCCCGGACGGCCTTCGAGCGATTCCGGACCAACGCCGTTCGCCGCCTAGCCGTGGTTCGCGACGACGAGTTCGTTGGCATGATCACCGTCGATGACCTGCTCGTCGTGCTGTCCGGAGAACTCTCCGACATCGCACGCCCGGTGACAGCAGAGATGCTGTTCTCGCACCACGACAGCCAGTTGCCTGTTCCTGTGGTGGCGGACAGCTGAGCATCGATCGAGATCGGCTGACCCCGCCCGGTCTGTCATCGGCCGATGCGCGCGATCGTCTCGCTCGCGACGGTCGAAACGAACTTCCGCCACCGAAATCCAGCCCTGTCGGACTCCGGTTCCTCCGAGAACTGGTCCACTTCTTCGCGCTGATGCTCTGGGTCGCGGTGGCCCTCGCTTGGCTGGCGGATCTTCCTCAACTCAGTGTTGCGATCAGTTGTGTCGTCATCATCAACGCCGTTTTTTCGTTCGCTCAGGAACAGCGCAGTGATCACGCCGCTCAACGATTGAGGGCGTTGCTGCCGCGTCGCGTGAGGGTGCGCCGCGATGGGCAACCGGACGAGGTCGACGCAGTAGACGTGGTCGTCGGCGATGTGCTGCTGTTGGCTGCCGGCGACCGGATCTGCGCCGATGCCGACGTGATCGTGAATCGCGGGCTCCGCGTCGATGCCTCGATGCTCACCGGCGAGAGCGAGTCGATCGGTGCCGAGATCGACGGCAGGATCAGCGCGGGGACGTTCGTGATCGATGGCGAGGCGGATGCCGTGGTCGTCGCGACCGGCAATTCCACTCGGCTGGCCGAGATCTCGACCTTGACCAGCGGTACGCGTCGCCCACAACGACCGCTGACCACCGAGCTCAATCGCGTCGTGCGCATGATCAGTGTCGTCGCGGTCGCCGTGGGGCTGGCCTTCATGGCGATTTCACTCCTGATCGGCACGAGCGCTGCCGACGCAATGGTGTTCGCGATCGGCGTGACCGTCGCCCTGGTTCCGGAGGCCCTGCTGCCAACCGTGACGCTCGCGCTTGCGATCGGAGGTCAGCGAATGGCGCATCACAACGCGCTTGTCCGCCACCTCGATGCGGTCGAGACACTCGGGTCGACGACGTTCATCTGTACCGACAAGACGGGCACGCTCACCGAAAACCGAATGGTGGTCACCTCGCTGTGGTCGCCCGACGCCCAGCTCCAGATCGAGGGAGCGGGATACGGGCCTGTCGCCAAGCTGACGCCCACCCGCGACGCCGATCGCTCGACCATCGTGCAACTCGCTGTTGCGGCTGCTCGCTGCGGAACCGGTCGCGCACTCCAGCGTGACGGCGAATGGGTTGCAGTTGGCGATCCGATGGAAGCCGCCCTCGACGCGTGCGCTCGTCGTGTCGGCCACGACATCGACGCCGACCGTCGTGACCGGATCGAGTTGGACAGGTTCCCGTTCGACTCGGCGCGCAAGCGGATGAGTGTGCTGATCCGCTCGAGAGAATCCGACGAGGCGACGGGGGCGACGGGGGCAGCGGACGCGGAGGTCATCGTCAAAGGAGCATTGGAAACCGTGCTCGAACTGTGTCGGGACGACGACACGACGCAGGCGTGCCGCGACGAGGCGGCGAGGATGACGCAGCTCGGTTTGCGGGTTCTGGCAGTTGGCCGACGGGGGATCACCTCGGCCAGCTCGCTTCCCCCCGATGCGGCGGGCGCCGAGCATGATCTGCAACTGCTCGGACTGATCGCGTTGATGGATCCGCCACGCCCGGCCGCGCGAGATGCGCTCATGCGCTGCAGGCAGGCCGGGATCAAGGTCGCAATGATCACCGGCGACCATCCCCAAACCGCCCTCGCAATCGCCTGGCAGGTCGGCCTTGCCCTCGATGGGGCGCCGGTCCTGACCGGCAGCGACTTGCCGGCGGACGAAGCCGACCGCGGCGCCTTGATCGATCACGACGGTGTCGTCATCAGCCGGGCGACTCCGGAGGACAAGCTTCGGATCGCCGACGCTCTCCGTGTACGTGGTCATGTCGTTGCGATGACCGGCGACGGCGTGAACGACGGACCGGCCCTACGCGCCGCGAGCGTCGGTATCGCGATGGGGAGATCCGGTACCGATGTCGCCCGAGAGGCCGCCGACGTAGTGCTGCTCGACGACGACTTCGCGACGATCGTCGCCGCAGTGGCGCAAGGCCGTGCCACATACCTGAACGTTCGTCGGTTCCTGACCTATCACCTCACCGACAACGTTGCCGAGTTGACGCCCTTCGTTATCTGGGCGCTGTCGCGCGGGCGCATCCCGTTGGCGCTCACCGTGATGCAGATCCTCGCGCTGGACATCGGCACGGACACGATGTCGGCCACCGCGCTCGGAGCGGAGCCGCCAGCCGCTCACGTGCTGGATGGCCCGCCGGTATCGGGGCGACTCCTGAACCGGAGCGTGGCGATCCGCGCGTTTGCCTTGCTGGGTCCGACCGAGGCTTTGGTCTCGATGAGTGCATTCTTCGTGGCGTTCCTGGCCGCCGGGTGGCGACCGGGCCAGTCCTTTCCCGGTGGCGCGCCGCTCTACGCTGCTTCCGGCGCAGCCTTCCTCGCAGTTGTCCTCGGCCAGAAGGCGAACGCCTGGGCGTGCCGGAGCGCGACCAAGACACCGTGGCGACTCGGTTGGTCGAGCAACCATTTGCTTGTGTACGCAGCAGCCGGCGAGATGGTGTTCGCGATCGTGTGCCTCACCTTCGCGCCGATCGCCCATGCCTTGGACAATCAATTCCCGCCGCTGCTCGCGACTGTCGTCGCAGCGCTCTCGATTCCGGCCGTTTGGTTGGTCGATGCCCTGTACAAGGCCGGCCGCCGGCGGTCACGTCTCAGGGTGACCCCGTACGACCACGACAGGGACCGGCGACCGGTCGAGCAGTGATTTCGACGTTGATCCGAGGACGGCCGAAGCAATCGCGCCCCGACCGCGTGAGCCGACCACCAGCAAATCGCCTGGCCGCGTCGTCTCCAGCAGACCAGCGAGAGGTCTCTGGCTGACGACGAGACCGGAGACTTCCGTACCACTCAATTCGCGCGCGGTCTCGACCGCGCGGTCGATGATGCATGCAGCGTCCACTTCGCGAAGGTCCCGCGCCTGTTGCGAGGCAAGGTCGACCCCTTGGTACGGAGCGTCCCATCCGTGCACGACCACCAGTTCTATGTGATGCAGATCTGCCTCCGCTGCAGCCCAACCGAGCGCCACGTCAGACTGCGCCGAGCCATCGACTCCGACAACGATCCGCAACGGCCGCTCGTTCAGTTCGTGGCTACGAACGACCACGACAGGGCATGGGCTGTGTCGCGTCAGCCACAGTGCAGTGCTCTCGAACCAAGACCCGGCTGGACCCTCGTGGTGACTCGAGCCGACGACCACGAGTTCGGGCCTGTCGTCCGCCCCGATCAGCGCGTCGTGTCCGATCAGCGCGTCGTGAACGGTGTCGGAGCGGACCTCGGTTGTGACTGACAGTCCGGGGTGGGCGAGGCGCACCGATTGGCAGATCGCCTCGATCGGATCGACGTCTCCTTCCACCAACGCCTCGAAGTCCGGTCCAGCCACAAATGCGTCGCCCGACGACCGTCCGGTCCGCGACGAGACGATACGCAGCTCGACCGCTCTCGCGGCTGCCTCCCCGGCCGCCCAGAAGACGGCAGACATCGACGATGCGGAGGCGTTGTAACCAACGGTGATGTGAGCACTCATGAGAGCAACGATGCGTCCGGAGTGCGGGTTCCGGTAGGGCCATCGGTCACCGGCAACGAGATGTGCGACGGACGGCGGGAGATTCGGGACTATCGGCCCTCGTCGTGAGCGGCGCAAGAGCACACGATGCCCTGATGAAGCCAACGCAGACGCTGCAGTTCCTGGGTGGTACAGGGACGGTCACCGGATCGAAGTTCCTCGTCAGCAGTGGTTCGACCCGTGTCCTCGTCGACTGCGGTTTGTACCAGGGCATTCGGGAACTTCGCGAACGCAACTGGCAGGACCCTCCGCTCGACCCGAGAGAGCTTGACGCAGTGGTGTTGACGCATGCTCACATCGACCACTGCGGATACCTGCCGCGGCTTGTTGCCGCCGGTTTCGACGGACCGGTGTATGCGACGCGGAGCACGGCTGACCTTGCCCGGATCGTGCTTCCTGACTGCGGTCATCTCAACGAGGAGGAGGCCGAGTACCGGAACCGCAAGGGATTCTCTCGCCATGACCCAGCACTCCCGCTGTATACGCAGGACCAGGCGTGGGCGGCAACGTGTCTGTTGAAGCACGTCGACTACGGTGTCGACCTCGAGATCGCGCCGGACGTCACGCTGCGGCTGTCGCGTGCCGGACACATCCTGGGCGCGGCGAGCGTCGAGTTGAGGCTCGGCCCCGACGGCCCTGTGGTCGCATTCAGCGGAGACCTCGGGCGAGGGTCACATCCGCTGCTCGTCCAACCGGATCCGCCACCGGCCGCCGACTACCTGGTGGTCGAGTCGACGTACGGTAATCGTCGCCACGACGATGAAGGTTCGCTCGACAAGCTGGCCGAAACGATCGCCGTGACAATCGGGCGAGGTGGACACGTGCTCGTTCCTGCATTCGCCGTCGACCGAACCGAAGTCCTGCTCCATCACCTGTCGACTCTGTCTCGTTCCGGTCGGCTTCCGGATGGGGTCCCGATCTACGTCGACAGCCCGATGGCGCTCAGCGCGCTTCGGGTGTATTGCGAGGCGATCGCTCGTGGCGACGCCGACATCCGTCCCGAGCTCCGCGGCAGCACCGATCTGTTCGATGTTCTCGGGTTGCATGAGGTTCGCGACGTCGAGGGATCGAAAGCCTTGAACAGTCCAGCCCAGCCGTCGATCATCATTTCGGCCGCCGGAATGGCGAGTGGTGGCAGGGTCGTGCATCACCTCGCGCGCATGTTGCCGGATTCCCGCAACACGGTGATCCTGGTCGGCTATCAGGCAGTCGGCACGCGCGGTCGCCAGCTCTCCGACGGTGCGCGAGAACTGAAGATCCTCGGCAGGTACGTGCGGGTACGTTCGCAGATCGTCGATCTGGCGATCTTCTCTGTGCACGCCGACTCCGATGAACTGCTCAACTGGGTCGCATCCGCCGGCAAGCCTCCCACCGCGGTGTTCATCGTTCACGGCGAGCCGGATGCGTCGAAATCCTTGGCCGACGAGATCTCGCGATCGCTGGATTGGACGGCGGTCGTACCCCGTTTCGGCGAGCGGGTTCGGCTCGATCGACCGACAGACTCGTCACGGGAGTTCGGCCGCACCGACGTTCGGTCGGCAATCAGGGCGTGAGAGAAACCTGCCATCGGACGGTGGTTCCTGGTTCGTCTGCGCTGATCGAAAATGTTCCCTTGCGCATGATGGCTCGGGTCGAAAGATTGCCCAACCCTCTGCCGACGCTGCCAGCGTCTGCGACGTAGCCCACCCCGTTGTCGGTCACAACGACCGTGAGCACGTTGTCTCGTACATCGATCGCGAGTTGGGCCCAGGTTGCGTGTGCATGCTTGGCGATGTTGCTGAGGGCCTCGCGCGTCACCGCTAGAAGGTCGTTGGCAAGGTCGTCATCGACAGCCGTATCGATCGGTCCATCGAACCGGATCAGGGGGTCGTACCCGAGGGCAGATGCCGACTCGGAGCAGAGCTTTACGAGTTCCTGACGAATCGATCGACCCGGTATCCGACTGGTGTGCAACTCGAAGATCGCGGCACGGACGTCGCGTACAGTCGCGTCGAGGTCGTCGATTGCGGTGAGCAAGCGGTCCGAGACCTTGTCGTCGTGGGTCAGTCTCAGCATTGCCTGCAAGCTCAGGCCGATCGCGAACAGACGTTGGATCACGGTGTCGTGCAGATCGCGGGCAATGCGCTCGCGGTCCTCGATGGTCGCAAGTTCAGAGATCCGAGCGTGAAGCCTTGCATTCTCGATCGCGATCCCGGCCGCCGCGGCGACACGAATCGCAAGCTCCTCATCGACGTCGCTGAAGGCGCCACGCTGCGCTTAATTGCCCTGAAATGAATCGAAACAACCAAGTTAAAAAGAGAAACAGTGTTATCAGGTAATCATAAAATGTTCCGGTAAATTGCATAGCTAAAAAA
>JANOEM010000196.1:0-2266 GCA_031413195.1 Actinomycetes bacterium | reverse complement strand
CCGGCCGTGCTGGGTCGCTTCGTAGGTCATCGAAAGGTCGCCATAGGTGTAGTTGAAGAACGGGGCGTAGAGCATCCCGTTGCCGTTGTCTGCGATCAGCTGATCGAGCACCAGTTGCATCGCGGGAATGCCAGCAGCGGTTGCACGGGCTGCGACGGATGCCTCCGGTGCCGGTTCGTAATCGATGTCGGCGCCATCCACCGCAAAGATCCGCCCCAGCTTGCTCGTCACCACCGCATCGAACAGACCGCCGTCATCGGGTATGTCCTCGATGATCCGGCGGCGACGTTCGGGGTCAGCGAGCGCGACCAGTCGCTCGGCCATCGGAAGGTGGGCAACCTCTGCATAGGCTGGGTGGAACAGCAATGGATGAACACTTCCATGCAAGCAGTAGAGGATGCCGATCGATCGGCCCGCGATCTGCGCGTACAACGGCACGTCGTCTCGTGCTGCCTGGTCAAGTAGGCCGAGCACCTCGCGCCAGACCTCGGGTGCGGAGTCGGGCTGGTTCAGGTTGACGCACACCGGTTGCCCGGTGACCGTCGCCAATTGCTGCATCCATGGCCACTCCTGCACGGGGACCAGCGCGTGATCGGGTGCGAACTGGAACACACCGTGGCCCGCGCTGCGAATGGCTCTGCCGATGCCGAGTAGCTCGTCGGCTTCAGCGGTCGTGCCCGGCACCAACTCGCCGGCCTTGCTGCGATGCAAAGGGGTACGGCTCGTGCTGAATCCGAGCGCTCCGGCACGAAGCGCTTCGGTGACCAATTCGGACATGTCGGCGATGTCGGCTTCGGTGGCGAGTTCGTTCGAGGCCCCCCGGTCGCCCATCACGTAAGCCCGCAGAGGACCGTGGGCGATCTGCGCTCCGATGTCGATGACGTGCGGGTGGCTGGCAATGGCATCGAGGTACTCCGGGAATGTGCTCCAGTCCCAGGTGATGCCTTCGGTCATCGCCGACCCGGGGATGTCCTCCACTCCCTCCATCAGTTCGATCAACCATTCGTGGCGATCCGGTGATGTCGGAGCGAAACCCACACCGCAGTTGCCCATCACGATCGTGGTGACGCCGTGCCAGGACGACGGCGTCATCCACGGATCCCAGCTCACCTGAGCGTCGTAGTGGGTATGCACATCAACCCAGCCCGGGGTCATCAGCAATCCGTCGGCATCGATCATCCGTAACGCGCCGGCAGTCGGTGCTGTGCCGGCGGTGTCGATCGCGCTGATGACACCCCCCTCGACGGTGACATCGGCCATCCGCTCGGGTGCACCGCTGCCATCGATCAGTCGGGCGTTGCGGATCACGAGGTCTCCCATTTGCCCATTCCATCACATCAAGCAAACGGCATGATCACCGACGGTGAGTAGACCCATCTCTGGGTGATACACCTACGGAATGGCACATATGCACTGGGGCGTGATCGGCGCGACGTCGAGCATCTACAACAAGTCGCTCAAGCCGGCAATGGAAGCCGCCGAACTGCACGAAGTGACGGCGCAAGCGAGTCGAGTCGGCCACGACGAGTCGTCGTACCTCGAACTCCTCCGGCGACCCGATGTCGACGCCGTGTACATCCCGCTTCCGAACACGGGGCACAAACCGTGGATCATTCGATCACTCGAAGCGGGCAAGCACGTGTTGTGCGAGAAGCCGCTCACGCTGACCGCCGCCGATACCGCCGAGGTGTTCGCGATTGCCGCAGCCAATGATCGGGTCCTGATGGAGGCGTACATGTGGCCCCATCACCCGAGAGCAAGACGGATCTTGCAGATCGTCGAAGAGGGGCAGATCGGTGAGTTGCGTTCCGTCCGAAGCGTCTTCACCTATCCCTCGTCCGACCCCGCCAATCACCGATTCGACGAGCGCGGCGCGGGGGCGTTGTACGACGTCGGCATCTACTGCATCGGTCCGGCGATGATGTTGGCTGATCGTGATCACGTCGGTGCTGCGGCGTCTGCTCGACGCAACGGAGTCGGTGTCGACGTCGCGATGACCGGGTTCGTCGACTGGGGTGGCGGGTTCGGAAGCAGCTTTGATGTCAGTTTCGAGGCGCCGCATCGCCGAGTGCTCGAGGTCTCGGGCACCGAGGGCATCATCACCGTCCCGGGTCAACATGCGCCAGGCCCCGAGCACGAGTCCGACATCGTGATCCAGCGGCGAGACGACAGTCACGAAGTGATCGAGGTGGAGGGGGCAAACGCGTTCGTCGGGATGATCGAGCACTTCGCCGATCTCGTCAACGGCAACACGACGCCGATCTTC
>JANOEM010000195.1:0-4811 GCA_031413195.1 Actinomycetes bacterium | reverse complement strand
GCCTCAAACACATCGAACGCCTGGCCGGGTACCAGCGCAGCCACGAGTTCGGCAAGGTCGCCCTTGTCGCGGAAGACGTCGACGATCTCGTTGAGCAGGATATCGATCGCATGATGGCTCATCGCAGTGATCCCGACCCGTCGACCCGCCATTACGAGGGCGTGCACGATGTGTACGCCGGTATAGGTCTTGCCCGTACCGGGTGGGCCCTGAATGGGCACATAGCTGTGGTCGAGATGGAGTACCCAGCGGGTCACGTCGGCGAGATCGTCCGTGAATGTTCCGTTCGCCGGCCCGACGTCCGCAACGAACAAGGGTGGGTCGGCCCGCAGGAGCGCCGTCGCCGCCGACGAGTGAGCCGGATGGGCGAGGAGTTCGGCGGCCACGCTGGACAACGCCTCTGGCTTCGGCTTTGGCGGCACCCACCCGTTGATCACCACGGCCGTCGGATGGATCCCAAGATCGTCGGATTGCTTGTTCCAGACCAATGTGACGAGACCGTCTTCGGATGCGATCGAATCGACGTCGGCCCATCCCGCAGCCGCGTCGTCGACGCGAAAGCACACCTTGGCTCCGCGCGTGCTCGACGCCGGATCGAGCGCTTCGCCGATCGTCTGCGGCGGGAACCGGAACGTCGCCCCTGGCCACTTCAGCATCTTTCCGTTCCGGCCAGGGCGATCGGTCATCTCGACGAAGGTCAGCCCGGCGATGGCGTCCGGGTCGACCATCAATTCGTCAGAATCCTTGCTGGCACGTACGAGCAACTGCGCGGTGTTCGCTCGGCCTTCGCGCAGCCAATAGCCGAGCAGGTCACCCATCAGGCGTTGGGGCGATCCGATCTCGAACTGCATCAGCGCGGCGATCTGCTCGTCGATCTCGGGGTACTTCGATTCGTCCTGTTCGATGATCGCCTCGCGCCAGGCGAGACCATCGTCGCGTTGCTCGACCAACCAGTCGCGAACCGCCCGCGTGGCGCGTACGTCGTCTTCGTTGTAGGCGGCAATGCGGGGCAGGATCGCCGCGCCGGCAACCGGGTCATGGATGAACTTCTCGTACTCGACGACGGCGCTCGCGCCCTTGTCGATGTCGTGGCTGCGCTGGTACCCGGCCAGGCGTTCGATGTGTTTGAGGCCGTAGGACTCGACGCCCGCCTGCAACCCGTTGCGCACCACGGTGAGCAGGTCGACGAACAGTCCGGTTTCGACAAGTTGTTGCAGCAGCGATTGGTCGGCGCCGTGTTCAGCTGCCATCGCCTCGAGCGCTGAGCGCTCGGTGTGGTTGTAGTGATACACGTGCATGCCCGGGTGGGCGCGGCGTCGCTCGGCCAAGTACTCGACCAGCGCCTTGACCTGCGCGCCCTCGGTATGTTTGTCGTGTGCCCACCGGCCCTCGAAGCTCCAGGCACCGCGCCGGCCCTTCGTGAGCAGACCGAACAGGAAGAACAGCCCCACGTCGGCTCTCCAGAACGGGTGACCCTCGTAGTCCAAGAACACATCACCGTCGTCCGGTTTGGGAAGACCGGATAGACCGACGGCCGTCTCGGTGGAGGGGGAATCGGTGGAGGGGGAATCGGTGGAGGGGCAATCGGTGAGCAACGTGAACGGTGGCGGCATGCTGTCGGGCTGTTGTCTCGCCTGGACCTGCAGGGCAGCCTGGGTGACCAGTCGTTGTTGGCGCTCGGACGTCAGGTCGGGCACCGGGTGGGTTCGTTCGGCCAGATCAGCCAGCGTCGTGACCGCCGCTGCCTGCAGAGTGGCAGTGTCGGTGGCCCTGATGCCGGCCACGAACTGCAGCGCATCGGCCGCACGCCACTGGGCGTCGCACACGTCGGCGAAGTTGCAGTATGCGCAATGGCTGCACTTGACCGGTGTGGTCGAAACGGCTGTGTCAACAGGTTCCAGAGCGACCTTCAATTGTTTGCGCAGCCGTCGCCAATAGGCGCGCACGTCGGACAAACGGATGGATTCGATGCGGCCGGTCCCGAGCCACACGTGCACGAACTGAGGTGGAACGCCCAACTGGGCTTCGATCGCCTCGGCATAGAAGCAGAGCTGCAGCACGTGGCCGGGCTTGGCTTCCGTGCGGGCCAGTTTGGCGTCGACGGGTTCGTAGGTGAAGGTTCCGTCAGCCAGGTCGGCTCGCACCAAGAAGTCGGCAATGCCCCTCATGCCGCCGTGGACGAACGGCATCTGCGAGACGACCTGGTGCCCACGCGACAGCACGTCGTTGTTGCGCTCGACGAAAGCGGCGAATCGCTCTCCCCGTTTGTCCCATTCGGGAACGCAGTACACGTCTCCTGGGTTGGCCTCGTACGTGGCGAGACACTGGCGTTCGTGCTCCAGGCCTTTTGCCATCAACAGACGAGCGAGTTCTCCGAGAGCGCTGTTCGGCGGTTGGCGAATGCCATCGTCGACCTCGTGCTGCAACGTCAAGAAGTGGGCGCAATCCAACCAGGCCGTCACCTTCGACGGCGTGAGCAGGCGTTGTGGCGCGGTCGAATCACTCATCAGGATCAGGTTCTCACACGACCTGCAGGTTGACCGGAATCAGTGGACCGTCGCCGAATGTGATTTCGGCTGCGGTTCAGTCTGCGACTGACCGTCTCCCGGCGTTGACCGCAGAAGTCGGCAACGTCTTGAACCGTGTAGCCGCAGCCATCGACGAGCCAAACCTCACGAATCTCGGCTGGCGGCAATCCCTCGCAGCATTGCTGGAGCAGGGCTGCCGTGACCATCCGGTCGGTGACGGAGGCCTCGAACGGTTCGCTCAGGTCGGGCACTCGGGCGAGGAGGTCGCTGCTTCCGTCGGGGCCGCTGGTGTTGGCCGACACGTACCGACGGCCGGGTTGGCGCCGGCCGTCTTGAGTTGCATAGAGCCGAACGCCCTCGCCGCGCTGGACCCGCTCGCGGCGGTCGAACGAGATGCCGGCGTGACGAACCCTCTGGCGGGCGTAGGACACCGGGTCCGGATAGCCGTTCATGATGTCGGCGGGCCGATAGGTGACTGTAAGGGCGACCTCGCCCGCGATGTCATCTGCATCGAAGCTCCGGCGAGACCTGGTGGCGATGCGAGCCACCTCGTGGAACACGGCCATCACGTAGGCCTCCTCCGCCGGCGTGAGAGGGGCCGGCGTGAGAGGGGCTGGCGTGAGAGGGGCCGGCGTGAGAGGGGCCGGCGTGAGAGGGGCTGGACTGAGAGAGGCCGGGGCCGGGGTGTCGTGCATTGTTGGCTCCTCACTGCTTTCGGGGGAGGCGTTGGTGGGATACGGCTCATTATGAACAAGGGGTGTGACAGCCATCGGCCATCGGGAATCGGGCTCGATCTGACGTCACGCGGCAGGCCAATTCGCGCGTTCTTCTGTCCATGAGCGCCTCCACCACGACCCCGCCACTTCCCACCCTCGACCATTCTTCGGTCGGCCGCCCGATCACCCGATGCGGCGTCACCATCTTCCCCGTCTTCGTCCACGGACCGATTCTTGACATCGCCACAGGGCCGAAGTCGGGTGTGGTCATCACCGAGCAACCGTCGGCCGAAGTACCGATGCTGGTGGCCGACAACCCGACCAAGGATTTGGTGTTGCTCGTTGCCGGCGAGACGGTGCTCGGCGGGCTCCAGAACCGGGTGCTGAACGTCAGCGTCCTGCTCCCCGCCAAATCGCGTGTTCTCGTGCCGGTCTCGTGCGTCGAACACGGCCGTTGGCGAGAGGGCGGTGAATTCCGCTCTGGGGGATCGTTCGCGACTCGTCGGGTGCGCCGCGCCAAGGTCGCCACCGTGGGCGACAACGTGCGCATCCACGACGTGAAGACCGCCGATCAGGGTCTGGTGTGGGGCATGGTCGATTCCGAACTCGGTCGCCTCGACACCGTGAGCGCGAGCGGGTCGCTGTCCGCAGCGGAGGCGCACATCGACACCGACCGACACCTCGCCGAAGCAATTCGCGAGCTCGAGAACCTCGGGCCGCTTCCCGGCCAGTGCGGCGCGGTCGTCGCTCATGGATCGAGAGTCGTCAGCGCTGAGGTGTTCGCAACCACAGCGATGCTCGCTCAGCATTGGGCAGCGTTGGTCCGAGGTCTGCTGCTGGACGCACCCGATGGCAAGGTGGTCGGCCGTCCCTCGGCGACGCGAGCCTTACGGTTCCTGCATCGGGTGGCGAAGAGCACGTCCACTGTCACAGCGGGTGTCGGCCTCGGCAGCGAGCACCACATCCGCACCAGTCGCTTGGTCGCCCAGGCCCTCGTTGTCGACGAGGTGATCGTTCACGCCACCGCGTTTGCGCTCGCGGCGTGAGCGGCGGTGCCTTACGCCTGGAGAACCTTCTCGAACTGCGTGTCGATGTCGAGCACGCTGGCAGTCCATACACCTGGTCGCAACAGCCGGGCATCGAGTGCTGGTACGTGACGTTGGTGTTGTCCGGTAAGTCGCCACGCCATCCCGATGCGCGAGAAGCGACCGTTGCGTGGGCAAGGCTCTGGCGAGTCGACAACCGCCTGTGCATTGACCAATCCTGCGACCTCGACGACATCTCCTTCGACCTCGGTGTGATGGGTGGCGCCATCGTCTCGTCGATCGAGGCGTTGGAGGACTGGGACATCGCGCCAGGGATGAACACCAGCTACTTGATTGCCGATCTCGGACTGGTCGACAAACACTGGCGAGGTCGCCGGGCCGGGCCTGCACTGTTGTTCTTCGCGGCGGAGATTCTGCGTGCGCTCATTCCCGACACCGCGCCTTTCTCCCCCGAGCAACGCGCCTGGCTCAACGGCTTCCTCGCCGGCGCCTTCTCCCGTTCCGCCCAGACCCCAAACACC
>JANOEM010000194.1:0-1550 GCA_031413195.1 Actinomycetes bacterium | reverse complement strand
CACGACCAGCTGGTGGCCGCCAACATCGAACCTGCCCACACAAGTGGTCGGCAGGAGGAGCTCGAGAGTCTCGTCGCCCGCCACATCGAACGCGTTCGCTGAGCCCACCCAAACATTGAGGAGTTCAGATGGCATCAGTGGTTCTCGACAAGATCACCAAGGTGTACGAGAACGGGTTCCAGGCCATCCATGACCTGAGCCTGCGCATCGAGGACGGTGAGTTTCTCGTTCTTGTCGGGCCGTCCGGCTGCGGCAAATCCACCGCGTTGCGCATGATCGCAGGTCTCGAGACGATCACAGACGGCGTGATGTGGATCGGCGACCGAGTCGTCAACGACATGGCTCCGAAGGATCGCGACATTGCGATGGTGTTTCAGAACTATGCGCTGTACCCGCACATGTCGGTGCACGACAACATCGGGTTCGCTCTCAAGCTCGCCAAGACACCAAAGCCCGACATCGACGCTCAGGTCCACAAGGCCGCCGGCGTCTTGGAGTTGACGCAGTTGCTCGATCGCAAGCCGGGTCAGCTATCGGGCGGCCAACGTCAGCGGGTGGCAATGGGACGAGCAATCGTTCGTCAACCTGCAGCGTTCTTGATGGACGAGCCGCTGTCGAACCTCGACGCCAAGCTCCGCGTCCAGATGCGCGCTGAGATCGCCTCGCTGCAACGCAGCCTCGGCGTGACGACCGTGTACGTCACTCACGATCAGGTCGAGGCGATGACGATGGGTGATCGGGTCGCAGTGCTGAAAGACGGCTTCCTGCAGCAGGTCGACACCCCACAGAACCTGTACGACCATCCCTCGAACGTGTTCGTCGCCGCATTCATTGGATCGCCGTCGATGAACCTCTACGACGCGGTTGTGACCATTGCCGGCGACGGCGGGGTCATTCAGCTCGGCTCGCAGCAACTGACGCTCGCCCACGAATCGCTTGCCGCCCGACCGGCTCTGCGAGGGTACGACTCGCGGCCGATCGTTCTCGGTGTGCGCCCGGAGGACTTCGAGGACGCGGCGAAGGTCCAGAGCCCGACCGCAGGGTGCACGTTGAAGGGCCACGTCAACCTGCTTGAATCGCTGGGGTCTGAGATCATGGTGCACTTCGCGCTCGACGCGACCCGTGTCGATTCTGGTGATCCGGATGGCGCGAAGGAGACGGTGGTGACGGGCACGACCAACGCCGTCGGCCGATTTCATCCTCGGTCTCGCGTCCGCATCGGCGAAGACATCGAAGTCGCGGTCGCCGTTGAGAACCTTCACTTCTTCGATCACGAAACGCACCGAGCCATCTGGGACGACCCCACGTAATCCACCAGGTCCCCAACCAGGGTTTGTGTGCGCGCATAGCGACGGGCGCTCGCACGTGGGGAGCACGGACCCGCGGGCAAGATGTAGGTGTGAGCACACCGGCCGACGACCTGCAGATCGATCGCCACGCGGTGATCGAGCGCATCGCGTTGGCGCCGAACTCGTGGGTCGAGATCACCACGGGCTTCGTCCGAGATGCAGGGTCGGTGTTCAACGAACTGCACGACACGTTGCCCTGGC
>JANOEM010000193.1:0-3034 GCA_031413195.1 Actinomycetes bacterium | reverse complement strand
TACCTTCTTAGGCTGAAGGCGGTTGATGACCTCTGAGATCCAGTCATGTACAACGTGGGGCGCGAGGAGCCTGGAGTGATTCGTCCTCGTCGTCGCTGTCGTCGAACAACGCCTGCAGTTCCATCTCTTCTTGCTGACCGGCCTCGACCAACAACAGATCGGCCCCGATCTCGAGCGCGAAGAGCTCCATCTGCTCGTCGGCGAGTGTCATCGTCGCCGTGATCATCTCG
Organism: Actinomycetes bacterium; assembly: GCA_031413195.1. Classification (GTDB taxonomy): domain Bacteria; phylum Actinomycetota; class Acidimicrobiia; order Acidimicrobiales; family Ilumatobacteraceae; genus WLMZ01. The sequence goes on along the minus strand of JANOEM010000193.1, from coordinate 2,804 downwards.
CCGTTGTTGAGCAGGAACCGAATGACGTCGGCCGGGGTGCGATTCAACTTGGGAGCGAACTCCTGAGCCGACACGCCACGCTCGATGATGATGGTGCCTTCGGGAACGGGCGCGTCACTGTTGGTGTAGTTGCCCATCGATTGGGGCTGCAGTTCGTTGAAGTCACGACGACGACGACGGCTCTTGCCTTTACGTGGTGCGCGACGCTGCCCGCTCGGACGTGGGCCACTGCCACCGGGACCACCGCTGCCGGGGCCACCGCCTGGACCGCCACCGGGGCGTGGGGGAAAGCCGCCACCGGGACGAGCCCCTGGTGGGCCGCCGGGACGAGCGCCGGTGGGAGCGCCGGTACGAGGCGCAAAGCCACCACCGGGACGAGCGCCCGAAGGGGCGCCAGGCCGTGCGGCGGGGCCGCCGGGGCGCGGCGAGAAGCTGTTGCCACCAGGACGCGCGCCGGGAGCCGCCGGACGGGCGCTACCGGGAGGAGGAGGAATCGGGCGACCGGTTGCCGACACCGGGCGACCACCGCTGCCTGGCGGCGGCGGAATTGCGCGCCCCGAGGCACCGGTCGGGCGACCGGGAGGCGGGCCACTCGAACGTGTCTGGGCAGCTCCGGCAGCGGTTTGAGGGCTGGTTCGCGCAGCTGCACTCTGCTGGCCCTGACCCGTACCTGCGGGCGCCGGTGACGGCATCGGTGGCGCCTGCTGAGGTAGCGGGCGAGCCGCGACTGCGGACGAGGAACGCGGCGGTTCGGTGTGCCGGGTACTTGAGATGACCCGGTGCTCGGAATCGCCAGTCGCCGCGGCGGCCGGGGCCTGCTGCTCTGAAGCCGTCTCCGTAGACCCTGCAGGCGCGGCGGCGACCATAGGCGGCGCTTCGACCGGCGAAGGCTGAGCCTCGGCGGCGGGTGCGGCGGGTGCAGATTTCGGTGCTGGCTCCGGCGCATCGACCACGGTCGGCGCCGGTGCGGGTGCGGCACCGGATGGCGCGACAAGCACCTTCGGCTCGACCGCAGTTGCTGGGACCTCGGCCGTCGTGACCTCGGGTGTTCTGACGTCGGTTGACGTGGCGTCGGGTGCCTTGACGTCGGTTGACGTGGCCTCGGCTGTCTTGGCGTCGGCTGCGGTGACCTCGGTCGTCGTCGCCTCGGCAGTTCGGGCCGGGGTCTTCGCAGGAGCCGCCATCGAGGGGGTCTTGCGATCTGGCTCTGCTGCGATCGCGCCCGACGAGTCGGCCGCATCAGGAGCGGACTCGGCCGACTTCTTGGCCGTCGCCTTCTTGGCAGCAGTCTTCTTTGCGGGCTTGACCTCTTCAGGCTGGTGCTCGCGGGTCAGACCGTCTCGTTCGGCACGGCGGCGCAGCCGGTCGGCCTGCTGCTCGATGATGGTTGAGGAATGGCTTTTCGCACCAACACCCATTGTGTTGGAGAGATCCATGATTTCTGCGTTGGTCATCCCGAGCTCTTTGGCTAGCTCGTGCATCCGCATGTTCTTCGACAAGACCGGTACAGCCCTTTCGTGGTGGTTGCTGAACCGGTCGGACCGGCCAGCGCTTGTTAGTTTTCCATGTTCGTCATCATCGCTTGAAACGCGATGTCAATCGTTCGATGTGTGGTGGCGGGAACCGGGCGCTTCCACGCCCGCTCGAAACCCCGTCTCTTGATTGCCTGCTGCACGCAGGGTGTGCTTCGGGCGCACAACCATGCGCCGCGTCCGCTCGCTGTACGACTGAAGACCGGTTGGCCGTCAGCGCTCAACGCGCAACGCACGAGCTCTGTCTGGGACCGCTTGGCGCGGCATCCCACACATGTGCGCTCGGGCGCCGAGGTGCTACTCGGCGACAACTTCACCCTCCTCGGAGACCTCTGAATCGCTTGTTGGTTCAGCCGTAGCTGTTGGTTCGGCTTCTTCTGCTGCTGCTTCGGTTGTTTCGACCTCGGCCGCATCTGTTGGTTCGGCTTCGGCTGTTTCGATCTCGGCGGAACCAGCGGACTCGCCCTGTTCCCACTCATCCGCGCTGACCACGGTGCCATCGGCGCTGTGCCATTCCATCTTGCCCGTCTCGGCATTCTCGACCCACTCACCCTCGGCGTAATCGGCCGCGTCGTAGACAGGCTCCTCGACCGCCTCGATCGGCTGGCTCTCGCCGCGGATATCGATCCGGACACCGGTCAAACGTGCAGCAAGGCGGGCGTTCTGGCCCTCCTTGCCGATCGCGAGCGACAACTGATGATCAGGCACGATCACATCGGCCTGGGTACCGTCTTCGCTGACGATGACCTGGGTGACCTTGGCCGGCGAGAGCGCCTTGGCGATGAAGTCAGGAAAGTCCTCACTGAACGGAACGATGTCGATCTTCTCGCCACGCAACTCGTTGACGACCATCCGTACTCGTCCGCCGCGAGCGCCGACGCATGCACCGACCGGATCGACGTTGCTGTCGTTGCTCCACACGGCGATCTTGGTCCGGTGCCCTGGCTCGCGGGCACAGGCTTTGATCTCGACTACTCCGTCGGCGATCTCGGGCACTTCCAACTCGAACAGGCGCTTGATCAGGCCCGGGTGAGTACGACTGACGACGATCTGAGGACCCTTCGCGGTCTTGCGAACCTCGACGATGTAGGCCTTGACCCGCCCACCCGGCTCGGGGCGTTCGAACTGGACCTGCTCGGCCTGCGGCAACAGGGCTTCGACCCGGCCGAGGTCGAGGAGCGTGTAGCGGCTGTCGGTCTGCTGGATGATGCCGGTGACGATGTCACCTTCGCGGTTGGCGTATTCCTCGAACTTGCGATCGCGCTCAGCTTC
>JANOEM010000192.1:0-1817 GCA_031413195.1 Actinomycetes bacterium | reverse complement strand
CCTGAACACGCACCAACCCCCCACCACCGGCATCGCGTCGATGCCCAACCCCGCCGCGTCTCAGACGCAGCCCGACCGGGTGATCCCCGTGGTCGTCCACACCCGAGCCTGACACCATGGGGGGATGTCCCGTCGCTTGTTGATCTTCTGCGGCGGGCCAGTCGGCGTTTCAATCTCTACGCGGCGGCTTCCTGTTCGTCAACGGTTTCGATTGGCTGCTGAAGGGCAGCGACCAGGATCGGCATCGACCTGTAACCTCGCAGCCGCCTGAATCCCTTCTGGGCCTCCAAGATCCCGAGCGCGACCCAGCGCCGGACCATGTCCGGATCGTTCCACTTCTTCACGCGCTTGCTCACGCGGCGGATCGAACCGTTCAGGTTCTCGATCGGGTTGGTCGTGGCCAGTGTGCGCTGCAGGCCCTCGGGTAGGCCCATCTCCTTGACTGTGAGTGTCTCGTCCAGCCCCTCACGCAGCGAAGCCGCCGCGCTTGGGTGCTCTGCATCGAGTCCGTTGGCGAGTTGATGCAGCGACCTCCGGGCCACATCAGCGGTCTTGCTGTTGTACGCGTCTCGCATCGCCTTGTTCGCCATCGCATGCAGCTTCTTCGGCAAATGCCCGAGCACGTTGCGTCGCTTGTGTTCCTGGCAACGCTGGACCTTGCAGCGATCGCCGAACGTCCTGCGGATCGCTTTGCGGATCGCCTTGCTACCGTCGATCACAAACAGGTACCGGCGCCGCGGATCCAGGCCCCGCTCGATCAGGTTGTCGAGCAGGGTCTGGCACACGACCGCGTTCTCGGTCGCGCCCTTCCACAGTCCTAGCGCCTGTTTTTCTCCTGTTTCGGTGATTCCCAGGGCAACCAGCACCACGTAGTCGCCGACTTCAATGCCGTCGATCATGATCGCCACGATCCGTTCGTTGGACAGATCGCGTTTGAGCCACTCGTCCAGTCGTTTCTTCGTCGAGGCCACCAGACGGCGACTGGTCGCGCTCTTGCTTGTGCTCCCGGCTTCCAGTTCCGGCGGCACACCTTCCACCGACCGCGCATAGCCTCGCGTCGACACCCCGATGGTCATCTGTTCCAGCGTCCGCTCGTCCAGTGGATCGGTGTCGGCGAATTGTTCCCAGGTGGGCAGTTGCACCTCGTGGCCAGCCTGCCTCACGCGTGGCTTGCGCACGGACACCGTCTGGCCGCCCATGACCAGGCGGCCGTGTGTGTGGCCCCACCGCTTCGCCTCGCCGGACAGACCGTGCGATCCAGCGGGACCGCACAGTCCCTCGCGCTCTTGCTCCAGGACCACGTCCAGCGCCTTCATCCCCTCCCGGACGACGAACATGTACAGGTTCGTCTTGATCACCTCGGCCAGCAGCAGTTGACGCCGGCTCACGTCACTTCTCAGTACCTCTCGAACGATTTTCTTGGCATTCTTCTTCATGGCGGTTTCCTTGTCGGTTGGTTTTCTTCACCCCCGAGATTCCCTCGGGTTCCGACGGGACCGCCATTTCAATTTTCAACAATCAATGGGACATCCCCCGTTCGTGGCGTTGACTTGGCATCTTCACGTGACACGACAAACAGGTGACCTGACCGTGGGAAAACTTCAGATCCCGATGAAAAGTTTGCAGTTGCCCGACCTCGGTCGGCATCACCTCGCCTTCACGCATGGAATGACAGGTGGCGCAGGGCAGGCGGGTTTCCACGCCCCGGCCATCCTGGACGGCCGTGCCGATGCTGGTCAGGCGGGCCGACTGGTTGATCGACACTGTGTGCAGTGGCAGTTCGGGTGGCGCGGGACGCGTGATGACGGCGTCGGCAC
>JANOEM010000191.1:0-14201 GCA_031413195.1 Actinomycetes bacterium | reverse complement strand
CCGCCGAGGCAGTCGCCGCACATATCGTGTGCTCGACCTCCGGGCAACCGAGCCGTTCGAACAGCAGCGGCGTCAGGCCATCGCCGGCGAGGACGCCTGCCGAGGAGTTGTACAGATATGGCACGACCGTGTTCGAGCCGTGCGTCTCGATGGTGGTTCGAACTCGGTCAGCGACAAGACGGATCGCCTCGTCCCAGGTCGCCGATCGGAATTCGCCGGTGCCTTTGGGCCCGGTGCGGATCAACGGTGTCAACACCCTGTCCGGCGAGTACACGCGCCGGGCGTGATGCTTCACCTTCTGACAGATGAAGCCCTGCGTGAACGGGTTGGCGTGAGGACTCGTGTCGGCGTCGACGGCAGTGATCCTGCCCTGGTCGACCGTGACTGCGAGCGAACAGCCATCCGGACAATCGAGCGGGCATGCAGTGGTGATCACCTCGGGCATGCGGACATACTGCCCGGTGGGCGATCAGGCCGCCAGCGCTGTGGCGATCCGCGTGCGATGAACTCTCAGCGGGAGTCGCGCTTGCCCTGTCGACGAGCACCCTGGGCCTGCGACGATGCAGCCCTCGACGGTGTCGAGCGGCCACCGCGGGCGGCCGTTGGTTGGGCGGACGCACCCTTGCTCACGCCGGTGTGTCGAACCGCGCGAGCTGCCGGCTTCGCAGGAACGGGGGTCTCGCTCTGTGCACCGGCCATCGCGAGTCGTTCGGCCTTGAGTTCGTTGGCTGAGGCCCGAGCCGCCGCACTGAGCGCACGCGAGACCCGAGAGAGTGCGTCCTCGAAGATCTCGGCCTTGCGCAATGTGCGCAAGTTCTGGGACTGGGTGGCTGAACGCCGCCCGACCTCGGCAACGGTGAGCCTGGCCTGACGACGATGCAGTTTGCTGTACTTGTTGCGGCCCTTCCGAATGAGCCGGTGCAGGTCGACGAGCTCCTCCTCGCTCAACTCACGAAGCCGTTTGGGCTCGGTGGCGATCAGCAGGGTCTGCTTCTTCTCGCCGAACAGGCTGGTCAACTCTCTCGGATTCACCGTTTGCTCCGTCTCAGTCGTGCTTGGTCGTGCTTGGTCGTGCTTGTCGGGCTGGCTCGACGGCTGCACGGTACCATTCTCCGGTGCGACACCAGGAGCCCGCTACCCGGCGACCGGGTACCGGACCGACATTGTTCTTACTGGTGTCGGCACTGCTGACGTCACTCATGCTGATGACGTCGACACCCGCCTCAGCGGCGAGGACCACCCCCGCTGAAGCGACAGGGTACGCATGGGACTCCGAGCAACCCGTCGACGACGCCGACGCAGCGTTGGCCGACAAGTACCGACCGTTCATCGGGATCCAGACGTTGCAGCAGCCGTGCGGCCCAGGCGAGTCATACCTGCCGACCGACGCCCTGTTGAGCATCGACCGGCCCGACGTCGTGCTGCGCGATTCTTCCGGCGCCGTGATCGCCACGTCACCCACCGCAAACGACCTCGCAACGGCTCCGAACAACGCGTTCATCGACTACCCCGGCAACGCGCTCGATCCCGGATGCGACTACGAACGCTGGTTCGCAAAGACCGGGCCACCCCCGCCTGCTGTGCACGGCAGGGTCTTGACCGACCCCGACCATCCAGGGTTGCTTGTCGTGCAGTACTGGATCTACTGGGTGTTCAACGACTGGAACAACAACCACGAGGGCGACTGGGAGATGATGCAGATCATCTTCGAAGCCGACTCGGCAGAAGAGGCGCTCACGACCGAGCCGGTCGATGTCGTGGTCGCCCAGCACGAAGGGGCACAACAGGCACCTTGGGAAAGGGTGGAACAGCGCGACGGTAGGCCCGTGGTTTATGCAGCCGAGGGCGCGCACGCAACGTTCTTCTCGCAGGGGAACTGGCTGGGCAAGAGCGGCGAGGCAGGCTTCGGGTGCGACGACACCAGGGCACCCACGACGATCCTCGATCCCACTGTGATCATGATGCCGGACCGGGTCGACCCCACCGGGCCATTCGGGTGGTTGCTCTGGGAAGGACGGTGGGGCGAGCGCCGACCGCTCTTCAACAACGGTTCGACCGGTCCGGTCGTGAAGCAGCAGTGGGACTCGCCGATCACCTGGACGAACGACACCGCACGAGACAGCAACATCAAGGTTCCGAACTTCGGCAACGCAACCACCGACTTCTTCTGCGCAGCCACCGCGCGTGGGTCCGTGCTCCTGCTGAAGTTCTTCAACAGTCCGCTGGCGATCGGTCTCGTGCTCGCTGCAACGTTGCTCGTGCTCGTCCTGCTTGCCCGAGGAACCGTCTGGGGGCCTCGCGTACTGAGACCCGTCGCGGCACGCCGCCGGGGCGGCCAGATCTTGCGCTCCGCGATGGGCCTGCTCGTTGCCGAAAGGCGACGTTTCGCGCCGATCGCAGGCCTGATCGTGGTAGGCGGGGTGGCCGCGAGCATCGTTCGGCGACTGGTGTTACTGATCCCGTCGATGCGAGACGCGAACACGTTGGTCAAGGGCGACGAGTTCTCCGGCGTGATCCTCGCGTTGCTCGCGGGGACCTTGATCACGATTCCCGTCGGGATCATCGCGTTGTCGCTGGCGACAGCCGTCACGGCCGATCTCGACAGCAGCCCTGACCGAACCTCGCTTGGGTCGATGGTCCGTCACCGCGGTCTCGGCAGGGTGATTGCACTCGTGGTCATCGTGGCGGTCTCGGGCGTGATCCTCGGCCCGTTCTCGCTGCCGATCGCTGCATACCTGGTCGCCCGATGGGCAGCGGCCCCGACCATCAGCCTGCGCGGCTCGAGCCTTCGCGACGCATTGCGTGAATCCGCCGACCTGACCCGTGGCCGCCGGTGGAAGACGGGCGGCCTGTCGGTGATTGCGATCACGCTCGCGACGACGGCCGGACCACTGCTGGGCCTCATCGCGTGGACCATCACGGGGGCCTCGCTCACCCTCGTGAACCTGTTCACATCGGTCGTCGCGGCGGTCACGCTGCCGTGGCTCGCAGTCGTGATCGTGATGATCCACGGTGACCTCGACCAATCCCGGGCTCAGTCCGACGCCGAAGAACTGCACTGATACCGTCGCTGCATGCGTCAACTCTTCGCTCGCCTCGTCCGGCGACTGCTCCTGCGACCCAACCTCGGTGGGCTCGTTGTCGGGCTGCTGTTCTGGTGGAGGTCGTTGTCGCCGCTGCTCCTACCCCGCTCGTGGATCGTGCAGGCAATGGTCGGTTCCCTCAGCCTGGCGGTGGGGTACATGCTCGGCACGTTGATCGGGTACTGGGTGCATAGTTTGCTCGAACGACTCCATCGTCAGCCGGGGCCGACCCTGCGTCGTCGGGTCTGGATCGGCTTCGCTGCCGTGTCTGCAGCAGTCGTCGTCGTCGGCAGCGTCATGTGGCCGAGATGGCAGAACGACCATCGCAAGATCCTGACGATGGGACCCACATCGTCGTCCGGCGCCGTGCCGATGTTGCTGTTGACGGTATTCCTTACCCTCGTGCTCGCCTTCGGGGGGCGGTTCGTGTGGGCCGGGGTGAGGTGGATAGATCGCCGGCTGTCGCGTTACATCCCGAGGTCGGCCGCGATTGCGATCACGGCCATAGTCGTGGTCGTCGCGGCGCAGTACATCGTGATCGATGTCGCAGGCAATGGCGTGCACAACTGGGCGAACTCGGCGTTCGGTGTAATCGAAGAGGACACGATCGAGGGTTTGGACCCACCGACGAGCGAGACCGTGTCCGGGAGCCCCGATTCCTTGGTTCCGTGGAACCTTCTCGGGCGCCAGGGCCGCAACTTCGTCACCGAGGCGACCCCCGCCGACGAACTTCAAGCCTTTGTTGGTCCCGATGCCGCCGTCGTCGAACCGATCCGCGTCTACGTCGGTCTCCGGTCAGCCGATTCGGCGGAGGAACGCGCCGCAATCGCGGTTCGCGAACTCGAACGCACCGGCGGCTTCGATCGCAAGGTGCTCGCGGTGTGGACCGTTACGGGAACAGGTTGGGTCGATCCCGATGCTGCGGTGGTCCTCGAGCAGATGTACGGCGGAGACACCGCGATCGTGTCGATGCAGTACTCGTTCCTGCCGAGCTGGATATCAACACTCGTCGACGGACCCGCGGCGCAAGAGGCCGGGGCCGAACTGTTCGACGCCGTGCACGAGCGCTGGGCGCAGCTCCCCGAATCGTCCCGACCGAAGCTCGTCGTGTTCGGCCTCAGCCTCGGGTCCTACGGGGGTGAAGCTGCTTTCGCAGGGAACGGCGCTCGGAACTCGGTCGCCAACCTCGTCAACCGAACGGACGGCGCGTTGTTCGTCGGGCCGACCAACGGCAACGAGGTCTGGAGCAAAATCACCGCGGCACGCGACAGCGGATCTCCGGAATGGCAGCCCGTGTTCGACGACGGTCAGGATGTCCGTTTCGCCAACGCCCCATCAGAGTTGACCGATGCCGCGACGGCTGATTGGGGCCCGCCGCGCATCCTGTACCTGCAGCATCCGACCGATCCGGTCACGTTCTGGAGCATGGACACGATGTGGTCCAGCCCGGATTGGATCGATGACCCAACAGGTGCAGGAGTCGCCGAGCAAGCGTCGTGGTTCCCATTCGTGACGTTCGCCCAACTCGTGGCCGATCTGTCGGCGGGATTCGGAGCAGAACCGGGCTTCGGTCACGACTACACCAACGGATACGTTGCCGCCTGGGCAGCGGTGCTGCCACCCGAGGGTTGGACAGACCAAGAAACATCTCGGTTGGAGACCTTCCTCGACGTACCGGCGTGAGAGGCCGCACACGGGCAGTACTGATCGCGACGGTCGGCGCGCTCGTCGTCGCTGACGTCGTTCGGTCGGCGTGGCTCCCGAGCGGTTGGCATCTGAGCTTCAACATCTCGCTCGCAGTCGTCGTCGGCGGTCTCGCCGTCGTTGCGGGCCTGACTGCGGCCGAGATCGGACTGCGCCAGACAGCGAGTGGTCTGCGCTGGGGGGGCGCTGCGTTCGCGGCGATCACAACGGTCGTGGTGGCCGCAGCCCTGATCGATCCCTCGCTGTTCGACGACGACCGGATCGACATCGGCGCCGGCCGGATGCTGGTCAAGGTACTCTTCACGATCCCGGTGGGCACAGTGCTGGTCGAGGAGCTCGCGTTCAGGGGTGTGCTGCTGGCGCTCCTGCGCCGGGTGACGTCGACCCGGTGGGCGGTCGCGGTGTCGTCGGTGCTGTTCGGCCTGTGGCACGTTCCAGGGGCCGTCAATTCCGATGACGGGATCGCATCGATTGCGGGGATCGTCGCCGGGACGACGGTTGCGGGTCTGGCATTCTGCTGGCTGCGGCTGCGGTCGGGCAGTCTGCTCGCTCCGGCACTCGCCCACGTGGCAACGAACTCGGTGGTGTTCGCGGTTGCCTGGACGGTCAGCCGCTGACTCGTTTCACAAACTGATCGGTGAGTTCGGTCCGAGCGGGATGCCGAACATCCACCACACCGTGAACAACAGGATCCAAGCAATGGAAATGGCGATGACGTAGGGGATCATCAGCGCGACCACCGTGCCGATGCCGGCCTTCTTGTCGTACCGCTGCGCGACCACCGTGATGAACGGCAAGTACACCATCAGCGGGGTGATGACGTTGACCGGTGAGTCACCGATGCGATACGCCGCGAGCACAGTCTGCGGTGCCACCCCGAGTCGGCTGAAGATGGGCACGAAGACGGGGGCGAAAATCGCCCACTTGGGAACCACGCCGGGGATGATGAAGTCGAGCAGCAGGATGACCAGGATGAAGCCGATGAGCAACGGCAGCGCGCCGAAGCCCGAGCGCTCCAGCAGGTGCGCCATCTCGACGGCTGCGACTCGCGGCATGTTCGTGTAGTTGAACAGGGCGATGAACTGACTGATGATCAGCAGCATGAACACCAGGCCCGACAGCCCCGCGAACGTCTTGGTGACGCCGGTGATGACATCGGCGCTGCTGTGGATGGTCTTCGCGCCGACGCCGTAGCAGATGCCGCACACCAGAAAGATCAGGGTGATGATGAAGATCAGGCTGGCCATGAACGGCGTGTTGCCGATGAGGTCGCCCGTCACCGGGTCGCGCAGCGGTGCGCCGCTCGGCAGCGTCAGCAGCAGCACCATCACGATCATCGCGAGCAGGCCGTACATCGAGTAGCGCAGACCGCGGGCTTCTGCCGCCTCGGCGTCGCCTTCGGCCTCGCCAGTGGTGTCCGCTCCGACGAGGGCGTAGACCGGGTCACCGATGGTCGGGTCGTAGGGTCCGAGACGTGGTTCCACGATGCGCTGGGTGACCACCACTGCCACGATTGCGAGGACGATGGACGACACGATGGCGAAGTAGAAGTTGGCCGTCACCTCGAGCGGCTTCCCACCCGAACCGATGGCCTCATTGGTGATCTCGGTGAGCATGCTGTCGACCGGTGTGATCAGCAGGTTCACAGCGAAGATCGCACCGACACCCGCGAACCCGGCCGCGAGTCCGGCGAGCGGATGTCGACCGAGGGTGAGGAATGCCACCGCCGCGAGCGGGATGAGGATGAGGTAGCCGGCGTCGGAGGCAACGCTGGACAGCACGCCGACGAAGATGATCGCGAACGCGATGATGCGCCGCGGCGCCACCTTCACCAGCTTTCGGATCAGGGCCGCCATCAGCCCGGCGTGCTCGGCGACGCCGACACCCATCATCGCGACGAACGTCACCGCCACCACGGAGAAACCCGCGAAATTGCTGACGAAACCGGAGAAGATGTAGCGAATGCCATCGACGCTGACAAGGCTGCGGATCTCGAACGTCTGTTGCTGGATCGTGTAGTCCGGCAGTTTGACGACCTCGCCCGATTCGAGGTCGTACGGGACGATCGACCCGCCGAGCTGCCCGCTGATGAGTTCGAGCTGGGCCTTCGGGATGGGCACCGCGACGTCTTCGGTGACCGATATCCCGAACCACGACAGGACCATCGAGAGCGCGATCACGCCGAGGATGAGGTACAGGAACATGATCACCGGGTGCGGGACCTTGTTGCCTGCCTTCTCGATGCCGTCGAGCATCTTCTCCGAGAAGGACTTCTTGGTCGGCGTCAACGCTGCGGCATCGCTGGACATGTCATGATTTCCGATCATTTGAAGTTGCGGAGGAACTCGACGACGAGACGAACGCCAGCACCCGTTCCGCCCTTGGCGTGGTAGGGCTTGGTCGGCGCATCGAGCCATGCCGTACCGGCAATGTCGAGGTGCGCGAACGGGTACTTACCTGCGAACGCGGCCAGGAACGCACCCGCCGTGATGCTGCCGGCAGCGCGGCCCGCGAGGTTGCGCAGGTCGGCGACCTCGCTCTTCACCATCTGGTGGTATTCGTCCCCCAGCGGCAGCTGCCACGCCTTGTCGCTGGTGGCCGCACCGGCGGCGACCAACTGGTCGGCGAGGGACTGATCGGTGGCCATCACTGCGGTCGCCACGTTGCCCAGGGCGATGATGACGGCACCGGTGAGTGTGGACAACTCGACGATGGCGGCAGGCTTGTACCGACCAGCGAAGTGCAGCCCGTCGGACAGGATGACGCGACCCTCCGCATCGGTGTTGAGGATCTCGATGGTCTTGCCGCTGAGCGTCGTGACGACGTCACCCGGGCGGTAGCTGCGCCCGCTGGGCATGTTCTCGGCCGACGGCACCAGACCCACGAGGTGAATCGGGAGACCCAGCTCGGCCACGGCCTGCATGGTGCCGAACACTGCCGCACTTCCGCCCATGTCGTTCTTCATCGACTCCATGCCCTCGGCCGGCTTGATGTTGAGGCCGCCGGAGTCGAACGTGAGGCCCTTGCCGACGAGACACACGGTGGGCACACCCTTGAGCTGCTTGCCGTACTCCATGATGATGAAGCGAGGCGGGCTGTCGGAGCCTTTGCCGACCGCGAGGATTCCCCCGAAACCCTCCTTCTCGAGGCGTACCTCGTCGTACACGGTGACCTGGATCGAGGGCATGCGCTCGCCGAGCTCGACTGCGCGCTGGGCCAACTGCGGCGGCGTCTTGTCCACACCGGGCGTGTTCACCAGGTCGCGAGCGAAGTTGGTACCGCCTGCGATGGCCTGGCCAACCGCGATGCCATCGCCGATTGCCTTGACCTGCTTTCCCGTGAGCACCGTGGCCGCGGCAATGTTGTGCGTCTCGGCGTCGCTGAGGCCCGTACGGCCCCCGAACCACCGGTAGGCGCCGAGCTCGAGGCCCTCCGCGAGAGCCTGGCCGAGCGCAGTTGCGGCGACCGACACGTCGGACGGCAAGCCAATGGTGACCTCGTCGACCAGCGTCGCCCTCGCCTGGCGGATAGCGGTGGCGGCCGCCTGACGGATGCGCTCGGAATCGACGGTCTTCTTCGTCCCGAGGCCTACGAGCAGCACCCGGTTGGGAGCGCCCTTCGATCGGGGGTACACCATCAACGTCTGATTGGCGGCGCCCGTGAAATCACTTGCTTCGAAGGCGGAGGCGACCGCCTTGGGCAGCTCGGTGCCTTCGTGCACCGCGAGGATGACGAGGGGAGACGAAGAGGCGAGGACTTCCCCGGTTCTGACGGTGATCTGCACGGTGAGGACCTTCAATTCGAGAGGCGAACGGCCAGAAACTAGTCGAACTGTCGGTCGATGTCACGAACCATGATCGATTCGCGAAAGACTCTCAGCGTCCGCTTCGCACGACGGTTGCCACGGTGATTCGCTAGTGTCCGACTCGATGGCCGAGAGCACGATCACATTTATCATTCTCGGCGTCGCAGTCGTCTTGTTCGTCTGGAACCGACTCCCGGTCGAGGTCGTGGCGCTCGGTGTCGCGTTGTCGTTGTGGGCGACGGGCGTGCTCACCATCGAGCAGGCGGTGGGCGGCTTCGGCGAGACCACCATCTTGTTCATTGCGTCCCTGTTCGTCGTCAGCGAGGGCCTCGACTCGACGGGAGTCACTGCGTGGGCCGGTCAACAACTCATAGCCAAGGCGGGCACCAGTCGGACACGCCTCGTCGTGCTGATGATGCTGCTCGTCGCGCTTCTCACCGCGGTCATCAGCGTGAACGGCGCCGTTGCCGCGCTCGTCCCGATGGTGGTGGTCATTGCAGTTCGCCTGGGTCGCACCCCCTCGAAGTTGATGATGCCGCTGGCGTTCGCCGCCCACGCCGGCTCGATGCTGGCGCTCACGGGCACCCCTGTCAGCGTCATCACCTCCGAAGCCTCGAACGACGCCGGTTTCGGTCGGTTCGGCTTCTTCGAGTTCACCATCGTGGGCGTGCCACTTGTCGTCGGCGCGATCCTCATCGTGGTCTTGCTCGGTGATCGCCTGCTCCCCGATCGCACCCCCGACTCCATCCCGCCAGACCTCAGCGAGCTTGCCCGCGTGTTGGCCGAGCAGTACGAGATCGACCACTCGATGGTCCGTCTCGTGGTGAGCGCCCAGTCCTCGCTCGTGGGAGTCGCCCGCAGCGATCTCCCTGCCGCCATCACCGGCGTCCAGCGACCGCGCCAAGAAGGCGCAGGGCCCGGCGGGCTCGCCCCGTCCGACTCCCTCCGCGTCGGGGACGTGATCGTCGTCAGTGGCAACGTCGACGAAGTCGAGTCGCTGCGGTCCGAGTTCGGGCTCGCGTTCGCTGCCACCACGGTCGACCAGCCGGACGACGAGGAATTGCTGAACCGCGAGATCGGCGTTGCCGAGTTCGTGGTGCCGCCTCGCTCCGAACTGATGGGCACGCGCGTGTTCCCCGGCATGGTGTTCAGCGGCACGAAGGTGGTCATTCTCGCCGTGCAACGCAATGGACACGACGTTCGCGACCGCGAAGTCGTGCTCGCGCCCGGCGACACGCTGCTGGTGCAGGGCAGGTGGGCCGAGCTCGAACAGAACCGCGACGGGGCAGCATTGCTGGTCGTCGACGATCCGGGCCTCGTACGGCGCCAAGCCGTGCCGCTGGGCCTCGGCGCGAAGCAGGCGCTGATCATCGTCGGCCTGATGGTGGTGCTCCTCGCCACAGGCGCCGTTCCTCCGGTAGTGGCTGGATTGCTCGCCGCGGGTGCCCTCGTGCTCGCCAAGGTCGTACCCCTCCCCCAGGCCTACCGCTCCATCTCGTGGACCACCATCGTGCTCGTCGGCGGCATGACACCGCTCAGCGTGGCGATGCAGCAAACCGGAGCGGCTCAGAAGCTTGCCGATGGACTCGTGAACCTGGTGGGCGACCACGGCCCATATGCACTGGTGGCCGGTCTGTTCGTGCTCACCGCGGTGATGGGCCAGCTCATCAGCAACACTGCCACTGCGCTCATCGTGATCCCCATCGCCGTCACCGCGGCGGCACAGATCGACGTCTCCGCCCGGCCGGTGTTGATGTCCGTGAACATCGCCGCCGCCGCGTCGTTCCTCACTCCGGTCGCCACTCCGGCGAACCTGATGGTGATGGGACCGGGTGGCTACAAGTTCAGCGACTACTGGAAGCTCGGCATCTGCATGATGGCCCTCTTCGCGATCGTGTCGATCTTCTACGTGCCGCTGTTCTGGTCGTTCTGACGTTGTCGACCATGCCGACCATGCCGCCCGTGCAGACCGTCACTGACCCCGCATTCGAGTCGCTGGCACTGCGACGTTCCATCCTCGTGACTGCCATCATCGGGTCGCTCGGCGTGACGTGGGGCATTGTCACCGGTTCGCAGATGATCCTGCTCGACGGCGTGTACGCCATCGTCGGCATCATCATCTCGTGGCTGTTGCTGCGCGCTTCGGCGATGGCGGCGGCAGGCCCGACCACCCGCTTCCCCTACGGGCGTCAAGCCGTCACCCCGCTCGTCATCGGCGTGCAGGGCTTCGTCCTGCTCGCGACGTTGCTCTACGCGCTGGTCGAGGCGGTCTTCACCATCCGCGACGGCGGCAGCGACGTCAACCCCGGACCAGCGCTGGTGTACGCGGTCATCAGCACCGTGGCCTCGCTCGCCTTCTGGCGGTGGATTCGGAGGCGCAACGCCGGCTCCGACCTCCTTGCTGCGGAGACCACCGGCTGGCGAGTGGCCGCCTTCCGCGGTGTCGGCATGACGCTCGGCTTCTTCGTGCTCTGGGTCCTGATCGACTCGTCCTGGGACCGGGCTGCGCCGTACGTCGACCCTGTGATGGTCGTTATCACCTGTGCCGCGTTCCTCGGCTCACCCGTCCGCATGGTCCGCACCACCGTCGTCGAACTGCTCGAGGGAGCACCGCCTGCGGAGCTGCAGCAACCCGTCCTCACCATCGTTCGTGACGTGTTCCGAGAGTTCGACATCGCCGAACCCGTCGTACGGATGACCAAACTGGGCCAGAAGTTGTACGTCGAGATCGATGCCGAGGTGCGGCCCGACGCGACCGTGGCCGACGAGCACCGCGTGCGCACCACGGTCCGCGACCGACTGAAAAGCCTGCCGCTCGAGGTGTGGCTGAACTTCGAGCTCGTCCCTCCGGGCGCCGTCGAACCGCCGACATACGACTGAATCTCCGAGACGCGTCGGCTCCTGTGCTTCAGCCGTTCAGCCGTCTAGCCGTTGAGGGGACGTTGCTGCGCGGCGCGAAGTTCGGCGTCACGTCGAATTGCCTCTTGCTGGGCGGCGAACTGCTGGGCCGCGTACTGCTGCTGAGTCGCCAGTCTGGCCTGCTCCTGCTGGGTCTCGAACTGCAACCGGACGGCGTCGGCATCGGCGCGAGCTTGGGCGATCTGTTGATTCTCCTGGGCGAGGCTCTTGCTGAGCCGGTAGACGATTGCATCGAGTCCGAGAGCGACGAAGATGTAGACGATCGCGCCGAAAAGCAATGAGGCATCGAACACCGACACTTCGCCGACACTCGCCGACGGGAAGATGCCCCGGAAGGGGCGCATCGCCGACTCGGCGTTGCGGTAGACCCACCTCGTGAATGCTGCGTCAGTGCTCGCACCGAAAAGTTTGAGCGCGAACGCCGTCAAGAGGATGGCGACGATGACCACGACCACCGCGTACACGAACCAGACGAGGGCTCGGCCAATCTTCAAGAAGGCGGGCTTGGAGGACTGCTCGGCCTCTTGTGCGCGGTGTTCGTAGTCGTTGACGCTCGTCATACTCATCAGCTCAGAGTAACTGCATTCACTGTACGGAGTTGGCACTCCCACTGGCCCGCCCGTGACGGACGGTGCTACTTTGACGACATGATCAGAGCGCTCGTGTCATTCGGTATTCGACTCCTGGCCAATGCGGTCGGCCTGCTGGTCGCAGCCTGGATCCTCGACGACATGAGCGTCAGCGGCACAGCGTTCGTGATCGCCGTGCTGATCTTCACCATCACCGCCACCATCATTCAGCCCTTGATCCTCAAGATCGCGCTGAAGAGTGCCCCCGCCTTGCTCGGCGGAACGGCTTTGGTGAGCACGTTGATCGGGCTGATCATCACCTCGCTGATCTCCAACGGCCTGTCCATCAAAGGCCTGACGACGTGGCTCCTGGCAACGCTCATCGTCTGGCTCGCGGCCATGGTCGCGGCCCTGATCCTGCCCCTGATCCTCGTCAAGAAGGCCGTGACCGGCAGCGGCCCGAACGTCGTGACCCACGGCGGCTGAGATCCCCAGAAATCCCAAGCAGACCAGAAATCCCAAGCAGATAGGAACACCATGACCATTGGACCAGTCGAATACGTACTGATCTCCTTCCCGGACAACGACTTCAACGGCGATATCGCGCCCGCGATCGCGGATCTGGTCGACAGCGGCACGGTCCGCATCATCGACCTCGTCTTCCTCAAGAAGGACGAAGACGGCAACATCCTCAGCTTCGAATACGACGATCTCCCCCAGACAGCGGCATACGGCGACATCGACGGTGACGCCGACGGCTTCATGAGCGACGAGGACATCGAGTTCGCTGCAGCGGCGCTCGCGCCCAATTCCGCAGCACTGCTGATCATCTGGGAAGATCTGTGGGCTGCACCACTCGCGAACGCCGTTTGGGAATCCGGGGGCGTGCTGCTCGCCGGATCACGGATCCCGCACGACATCGTGCTCGAAGCAATCGCAATATTCGAAGATGCACAAGGAGAATTGTCATGAGACGACGTGGAATTGGAAGAGGACCAAGTTTGGTCGGGACGATGGCGACAACCGCAGTTGTCGTCGGAACGGCATCCGCCGTATCCGGTGCCTCGAAGAGCAAGCAGCAAGCCGGAGCCCAGCAGGCCGCTGCGACCCAGCAGACGCAGGCAGAGATGGCCCAGATGCAGGCCGAGATGAACCAGATGCAGGCCGATCAGGCTGCAGCGGCTCAACAGGCAGCGGTCGACAAAGCAGTAGCCGACGCACTCGCCGCCCAGCAGGCGCCGGCCGCAGCAGCACCCGCCGCAGCACCGGCAGGCGGAGACGACCTGATCTCCAAGCTCAAGGAATTGGCTTCGTTGAAAGACGCCGGCATCCTCGGCGAGGACGAGTTCGCTGCAGCGAAAGCGAAGCTTCTCGCCGGTTGAGCGTGTCGTGTTCCTTCTCCTCAAGGAACACCCAAAACGATCCGATGATCTACCCGTCGGGGACAGCTGCGTGACTAGGCTGCCCCGACGGGTGACCGTGCGACCGCGCACAGTCTCCGGACCACAACTTTTCGCCCGTTGCGGGCTTCGAACGAAGAAACCAAGGAGCCCGCTGAGCGATGAACAGCACCAACCGCCAGAACCCCAACCGCCAGAACCACGCCGTACGGCGAGCCATCTCGTTGCTGATCGTTCTCGGAATCTCGGCGGCCGCGTGCTCCGACGACGAGTCGTCATCGACGCCGTCGACCTCGCCGACGAGCACCGAGGCGCCGGCGACAACGGAGTCCGCAACAACGGTTGCCGAGACGACCACGACCGCTGCGGCGCTGACAGGCGATGGCCTTTCGGTCGGCGTGTTGGCTCCCACGCCTGGGCTGTTGTCCACGCTCTTTCAAGCCCAACAACGCGGCATCGGATTCGCCGCCGACGACATTGCCGGCGGCGGCGGGGTCCTCGGCGGACCCCTCAACGTTTCTACCATCGAGACGCCGCTCGGCGGGACCGAGGCCGACATCGTCAACGAAGCAGTCGACGGCGGGGCACAGGTCCTGATCGGCCCGGCCGGCTCGGACTCTGCCGTGTTGACGCTTCCGGAAGTCACCCGGCTCAACACCTTGACGTGCACCGCCTCGGCCGGCCTGCCCAGCCTCACCGTTGGCCAAGAACAACTCGAGAT
>JANOEM010000190.1:0-2915 GCA_031413195.1 Actinomycetes bacterium | reverse complement strand
CGGTGCACGGGTGCCACACGGCATTGCGCCCGAAGGACTGGCGGCTCGGCTACAGCACGGCCGAGGTCCGGGTTCTCGCGCCGATCGAGGTCACCGGAATGACCCACCAAGACATCTATGCGCTCCGTGACCAAGCTCGCGACGCGATCGCCGCAGAGATCGAAGTCCTGCGCGCCGAACTCGGCAACTGAGCATGTGCCCTCGGGCCAGAAGAGATCGGCTTCGTGCTCCCTTCGCGCTCTCCTATGCCGTCGGTCACATTTGAGCTAACCTGCCCATCGTTTGGCACAACGTCCAGAGGGGGACCGCACACCATGTCGATGCTCGACGTTCACGATGTCTCGGTTCGATTCGGGGGAATCGTGGCCTTGGATGGCCTTTCGTTCACGATCGACGACGGCGAGATCTGCGGCCTGATCGGCCCGAACGGCGCCGGCAAGACCACGATGTTCAACGTCATCAGCCGGATCTACGACGCCAGCGAGGGCCAGGTCACGTTCCGCGGCAAGAACCTTCTGGCCGTGCCGGCCCATGGAATCGCCAAGTTGGGCATCGCCCGCACGTTCCAGAACCTGGCCCTGTTCCCGACCATGACACTGCTCGAGAACGTGATGGTGGGTGCCCATAGCCAGGGCACCGCCGGGTTCTGGCGGAGCACCTTGCGGATCCGCACCGGAGCGTACGAGCGTGGGCTTCGCGACGAAGCGGGCGATCTGCTGCGCAGCCTGCATCTCGATCATCTCGCGTTCCGGCCCGCCGCCGGTTTGCCGTTCGGCACCCTCAAACGGCTTGAGATCGCGAGGGCTTTGGCCGCTCGTCCCACCTTTTTACTGATGGACGAGCCGGCATCCGGGCTCACCCACAGCGAGGTCGACGAACTGAGCGAGACCATCGTCCGAGTTCGCAACGAGTTCAAGCTGGCGGTGCTGCTGGTCGAGCACCACATGGCAATGGTGATGGGTATTTCCGACAAGGTCGTCGCGATGGAGTTCGGGCGCAAGATCGCCGAAGGGTTGCCGAACGACGTGCGCAACGACCCTCAAGTCATTGGTGCCTACCTCGGGACGTCGACATGAGCGTGCTGCTCGAAGTCAATGGTCTCGTCGCAGGGTACGGCGCAGTGCAGGTGCTCCAAGGACTCGATCTTCACGTCAACGACGGCGAGGTCGCGGTGATGCTCGGCGCAAACGGCGCGGGCAAGACCACCACGATGCGGGCGATCTCGGGCATGATCCAGCGCAAGGGCACCGTCAGGTTCCAGGGCGCGTCGATCTCGGGTACTTCGCCGAACGAGATCGTCAGGCTCGGCATTGCTCAGGTACCGCAGGGCCGCGGTACCTTCACCGACCTGAGCGTCGAAGACAACCTGCGCGCCGGCGCCTACATCCGCAAGGGCGCCAGCGTCGAAGACGACTTGGCCGAGTGGTACGACGTGTTTCCTCGGCTCCAGGAGAGGCGGGCTCAGAAGGCCGGCAGTCTGTCCGGCGGCGAGCAACAGATGCTTGCGATTGCAAGAGCATTGATGAGCAAGCCGAAGCTGCTGTTGTGCGACGAGCCGAGTCTCGGCTTGGCGCCGATCATCACCCAGGAACTGTTTGCGATCCTCGGTCGGTTGAACACCGAACGAGGGCTCGCGATCCTGGTCGTCGAGCAGAACGCAAACCTTGCGATGAAGATCGCACACAGCGTGTTCGTGCTCGAGACGGGAACCATCGTCGCGGCCGGTAGCGCCGAGGAGATAGCCAACGACGACGTCGTCCGCAAGGCCTACCTGGGCTACTGATCGAGGAATTGGGGAACACATGGGACAACTCCTGCAGTACTTGATCAACGGTCTCGCCATCGGTGCGGTCTACTCGCTGGTCGCTCTTGGCCTGGTGGTGATCTATCGGGGTACCGGTCACCTCAACTTCGCGCAGGGCGAGATGGCGCTGTTCGCGACCTTTGGGGCATGGTGGATCTACGACCACGGCGCGACGATGTGGTTCGCCGTTCTTACCGCTGCCTCCTTCTCGTTCATCGTCGGTGGCGTGATCGAGTTCACCCTGATGCGGCCGGCCGGGAAGAAGTCGCCGCTCACGGTCGTGATCGTCTCGATCGCCTTGTTCCAGGGACTCAACTCGCTGACGACGCTGCTGTTCAAGGGTTCGGCCGATGGCTTGCCGTTCCCGAGCCTGTTCCCCAACAAGCCGGGTGATTTCTTCCGGTTCGGTGACGAAACGGTGTGGAAGTACCAGGACATCGGCGTGCTCGCCACCGTCCTCATCCTCACGGCCTTGCTGTTCCTGCTGTTCAAGAAGACCAAGGTCGGCCTTGCGATGCGGATGGTCGCCAACAACTCCGATTCGGCGAAGTTGGTCGGCGTCTCGACGACCAAGATCCTGATGCTCAGCTGGGGCATCTCCTCAGCGCTCGGTGCCGTGGCCGGCGCGATGATCGGCGGGATCAACACCAACATCACAACCGCGACGATGTTCGAGGTGTTCTTGCTCTCGTCCGCTGCCGCAACGCTCGGGGGGCTAGACAGTCCGATCGGCGCGCTCGTCGGTGGGTTGTCGCTCGGCATCATCAAGAGCCTGGTGTCGAACTATCCCGAAGACTGGCCGGGAGGCAGCTACATCGGCGCGCCAACCGCGATCGCCGTGGCGTTCGTGATCATCTTGGTCGTCCTGCTCGTCAAACCCTCCGGCCTGTTCGGCAGCACCCGAGTCGAGAGGGTCTGACCATGCCCATTGCTATCAACGAGAACAGTCCCCAGCACTGGGCCGCGCGAGTCGTGTCCAGCGCGGCGATCTCCCGCATCGTGTACGACGTCGACCTCACCGCCAAACCGGCCACGCTCGAGAGCATCACCGAGGCGACGATCATCGCGATCGTCGCCGTCGCGCTCAACCTGCTGCTCGGGTACAACGGTC
>JANOEM010000189.1:0-4029 GCA_031413195.1 Actinomycetes bacterium | reverse complement strand
GAGCTTGGTCACGCCGATGGAAGCCAATGCCTGAGTCGCCGGCACCCCGATATTCGGAAGATCTGCATCAGGCATGCTGCGGATTCTTGCATCCCGGCGGGGCCGTAGCCGCTCAGATGAATCCGGACACCGGTTGCGGTGTGTACGGCTGCTGTAGCTCGCGCACCTCGTCGGCGTTCAGTTCGATGTCGATCGACGCGAGCGCGTCATCGAGGTGATGGGGCTTGGTCGCGCCGACGATCGGTGCCGCAACGGTGGGATGCCGGGAGACCCATGCGAGCGCGATCTGAGCCATCGACACGCCCCGGGCCTCGGCGATCCGTGCGACCTGATCGACGATTGCGTCGTCGGCCGAGCGATACAGCAATTTGCCGAACTCGTCGCTCTCGCTGCGCGCCGTGCGTGCACCGTCGGGACGGGTCAGCCGGCCGCGGGCAAGCGGGCTCCAGGGGATGACGCCGACGCCTTGATCCGCGCACAGCGGAAGCATCTCCCGCTCCTCTTCGCGGTAGAGCAGGTTGTAGTGGTTCTGCATCGTGACGAATCGCGTCCAGCCGTTGACCGCCGCGACATGTTGGGCCTTGGAGAACTGCCACGCATACATCGAGGAGGCGCCGATGTAGAGCGCCTTGCCGGCTTTGACCACGTCGTGCAGCGCCTCCATGGTCTCCTCGATCGGGGTTCTGCGGTCCCAGCGATGGATCTGGTAGAGGTCGACGTAGTCGGTACCGAGCCGGCGCAGGCTGTTGTCGATCTCGCGCATGATCGCCTTGCGCGACAGACCGCTGCCGTTCGGTCCCTTGCGCATCTCACCGTGAACCTTGGTCGCGAGCACGATCTCGTCCCGGTTCGCGAAGTCGGCCAAGGCCCGCCCGACGATCTCCTCGCTGGTCCCATCCGAATAGACGTTCGCCGTGTCGAAAAAGTTGACGCCTTGCTCGACCGCACGTTGGATGAACGGTCGGCTGGCCTCCTCGTCGAGGGTCCATTCGTGGGTTCCGCGATCGGACACGCCGTAGCTCATGCAACCGAGGCAGATCTTGGAGACGTCGATACCGGTCGAGCCGAGCTTGGTGTACTTCATGACGACACTGTAGGGATTTCACCCTCAGCACGCGTCGAAGAGCTCGCCGTTCTCAGTTCGCTGCGACGACGGCGATCTCGATCCGCCAAGCTGGCCGTGCCAGGGCGGGGACGGTGATCAGGGTGCTCGCCGCACGATGACCGTCAAGCATCCGGTCGCGGACGGCCATCACGTCGCGCAACGGCTCACCGTCGATCACATAGGTGGTGATCGACACGATGTCCTGGACCGTCATTGCGGCTTCGGCCAGGATCGCGAGGATGGTTGCCAACACGACCTCGGTCTGTTCGTGGAGGCTCTGCGGGACCGACCCATCGGGCGTGGTGGGGACGACACCGGAGGTGTAGAGGGTCCGGGTCGGGTTGGTGACGAGCATCGCGTGCGCATAGTTGGCAGCCGGAGCGGCGATCGAAACGGGCGTGATCTCGGCGTTCATAGCATGCCGATCTTGGCACAACGAGATGGCGATCGGCGTGCCAGGTCTGGACAGCGCCGGTACGAGGCGTAGGATTTCGAGATGGCCATTCTCGAGAACTCATCGCCCAACGAAGCCGGCGCAGATGCCATCGCGACCATCGACGGTGTGCCGCTCACACCCAAGCAGGTGGGGCTCGACCTGTTGCCCCAGACCTTCGCAACGGTCGCCGAGGAACGGCTCGAACGTAAGCAGAAGCTCGCCGGCGCGCTGCGAATCTTCGGTCGGCTCGGTTTCGGAGAAGGCGTAGCGGGTCACATCACCGTGCGCGACCCGGAGTTCCCCGAATGCTTCTGGGTCAATCCGTTCGGTAAGAGCTTTCGCCACATGCGGGTCAGCGATCTGATCCTGGTCAACCACGCCGGCGAAGTCGTCTACGGCACACAGCCCGTCAACCGCGCTGCATTCGTGATCCACGCTGCGGTGCACGAAGCCCGTCCGGACATCATCGCCGCAGCGCACAGTCACTCGGTCAACGGCAAGGCGTTCAGTTCGCTCGGGATCCCACTCGATCCGATCACCCAGGATTCGTGCATCTTCTACCAGGACCACGTCGTGATCAAGGAACAGGGCGGAGCGGTTGTGTTCGAAGTCGATGCTGGCAAGGAGATCGCCGCCAAGTTCGGGCCCGGCAAGGCCGCGATCCACCGCAATCACGGCCTGTTCACCGTCGGTCAGACCGTCGACGAAGCGGTGTTCTGGTTCATCAGCATGGAGCGAAGCTGTCAGGCCCAACTGCTAGCGATGGCGGCAGGCACGCCGCATCTGATCAAGCACGAAGACGCCGAGTACACGCGCCAGCAGACGGGTTATCCCCTCGCCGGTTGGTTCAGCTTCTCACCGCTGTGGCAGGAGATCTGTCGCACCGATCCGGATCTGTTCGACTGAACCTGACTCCGACCGCGAAGCACCGTTCGCGCACCAGTCGGTTCTTCGGGGGCTTCTCCCCCGAAGCGGTGTTCATCATTGCCGGAATCTCCCAGACAACCGGCATCATCCTCGCCAAGTTTCTCTTCAGCGAAGTCGATCCCGGCACGGTCGCCCTGATCCGGGTGGTGTTCGGATCGATCGTGCTGCTCGCACTGTCGCGACGACAATGGCTTCCGATTATCACTCGCCGCCCGACAGCGGAATCCGAACGGTGGAGCCGCGCCGACCTTCAGACGGCCGCGATGTTCGGGATCACGATCGCGTTGATGAACCTGTTCTTCTTCCTGGCGATCGATCGGCTCGATCTCGGCAAGGGCGCCGCGATCGAATTCATCGGACCGATCGTGGTGGCGGCATCGCGCACGAGGACTCGGCGCAACGCAGTTGCCGTCTCGTTGGCGGCGGTCGGCGTCGTCCTGCTGTCGGGTTTGGAGATCGGCGGCAACCCGCTCGGCCTGGTCTTCATCTTTCTCGCCTCGACGATGTGGGCCGTCTACATCATCCTCGGCGCCAGGGTCGCTCATCAGGACAGAGGTCTCGCCGGGCTCGGCGTGGGCCTCGTGTTCGGCGCGTTCGTGATCACACCGTTCGGCCTCGGTTCGCTCGGGGCCGTCCTTGCCTCACCGAAACTGCTGTTGCTGTGTTGCCTCGTCGGGCTGCTCATGACCGTGATCGGTTACGGCCTCGAACAACACGTCCTGCGCCGGATCCCGACCGAGCGTTTCGCCCTGCTGTTGGCGCTGCTACCGATCAACGCGACGTTTTTTGCGTTCGTCGTGCTCGACGAGCGACCATCTGCGCTCGAGTTGCTCGGCATCTCGTGCGTGGTGATCGGCGTGCTCATCCAACAACGCGACCGCGCGCCTGCTGTGGACGCTGCTCCTGCGGGTCAGTGAGATGTCCACGGCGCGCACAGGCCGTCGAGATCGCGAACCACGATCTGGTCCCTGTTCGCATACGTGACCCAATTGTTCGGATCGGGGCGCAAGTTGAACGTGCGAAAGCTCATGTCGGTGGTGTCGATCGCGAGGATCCGACCGGACAGAGTCTCGCCGATCCCGAGCAGCAACTTGATCACTTCGAGCGCCTGGATGCTGCCGACGATGCCCGGCAGCACACCGAGCACACCGGCCTCGGCGCAGCTCGGGGCCAACTCCGCCGGAGGGGCTTCGGGCACCATGTCGCGGTAGGTCGGTCCGTTCTTCGGATCGAAGACGCTGACCATCCCCTCGAACCGGAAGATGCTGCCGTGTACCACCGGGATGCCGAGTTTCACGGACGCATCGTTGAGCAGGTAGCGACTCGGGAAGTTGTCGGCACCGTCGACGATGACGTCGTACCCGGCGATGATGTCCAAGATGTTGCTGGCATCGAGGCGCGTGTCGTAGGTGACCACGTCGACATCCGGGTTGAGCAGTGTCAGCGTCTTCTTCGCGCTGTCGACCTTGCGGTCACCGATCCGGTCGAGGTTGTGCAGGATCTGGCGCTGCAGGTTCGACGCATCGACCTCGTCCATGTCGACGATGCCGATGGTGCCGAC
>JANOEM010000188.1:0-2123 GCA_031413195.1 Actinomycetes bacterium | reverse complement strand
GCGTGCTTTGCGACCGATTTCAAGCAGGTCGACATCGCGACCGACGGCATCGTCACAGCGTTCACGATCGTCGCCTTCGCGGCGCCGGGGATTCCGGTGCCTTTCGTGTCGGCGATCATCGATTGCGATGGCACCAGCGTGCGCGGCAACCTCACCAACGTCACACCCGACCCCGAGCACGTCACGCTCGGGATGAAGGTCCGCCTCACCACGGTGCCAATCGGCGCCGACGAAGCCGGCACCGAAGCCATCAACTTCGCGTTCGAGCCTGCCGCCTGAGCAGCAACGCCCCCGTACCACGCAAACACCCACCTCTCACTTTCACCTCATTCACGCAAGGAGCTGCCATGGCCAGCGATGACATCTGGATCCTCGGGATCAACATGACCAAGTTCGGCAAGCACGCCGACAAAGACGTGGTCGACCTCGCGTCGCAGGCAGCCATGGCCGCGCTCGCCGACGGTGGGGTCACGATGCGTGACATCGGTGTGCTGGCCGCCGGCAACCTGATGGGCGCGGGCAGCATTGCCCAGAACATCCAGAAGCAGATCGGCCAGACAGGCATCCCTGCCTACAACGTGTCCAACGCGTGCGCGACCGGCGCCACAGCACTGCGGGTTGCGATCATGTCGATCAAGTCGGGCGAGTGCGACATGGGCCTTGCCGTCGGCGTCGAGAAGTTGTCCGGTGTCGGACTGCTCTCCGGCGGAAGCCGCAAGAGCGACAGCAACACCTGGACCCCATCGGGTCGATTCGGCGCGGTGGCCGGCACCGACGGTCGGATCGGCACAGACACGATGCCGGGCGTATTCGCCCAGGTCGGGATGGAATACGCGCACAAGTACGGCGGTGTCGATTTCGACACGTTCGCGAAGATCAGCGAGAAGAACCACGCGCACAGCACGCTCAACCCGCTTGCTGCATATTCGAAGCGGTTCACGCTCGATGAGATCAAGAACGATATGATGATCTCGTACCCGAACACGCGACCGATGTGCTCTGCCAACTGCGACGGCGCAGCAGCGGCAGTAGTCGTCTCGGACGCAAAGCTGAAGACCCTCTCGCTCGAACAGCAGCGCAGAGCGGTCAAGGTGTCGGCCTCGATCCTCACCTCCGACCCGTGGCAGGAGGCGTGCCAGGTGCTACCCGACGTCAACACCCTTACTCGGCGTGCGGCAGAGCAGGCCTACGCCCAGGCGGGCATCGGCCCGGAAGATCTCGACCTGGTCGAGTTGCACGATTGCTTCGCAACGGCAGAACTCGTCCACTACGACAACCTCATGTTGTGCGCTCCGGGCGAGGCCGGAGCGTTCTTCGACAGTGGCGCGACCTGGCGCACCGGTTCGATGCCGGTCAACGTCTCCGGCGGTCTGCAGTCCAAGGGTCACCCGATTGCCGCGACGGGTATCGCTAACATCTGGGAGGTGTGCCATCACCTCCGCGGAGAAGCCGGCGACCGCCAGATCGAAGGCGCCAAGGTCGGTCTCGCCCATGTGATCGGGCTCGGCTCGGCGTGTGGTATCCATATCCTGGAGAAGTCAGCCGCGTAGTCGTTACATCAGACGTCGAGCGCGATCAGATCGTGGTTGGCGAGGTTCATCGGAACCGGGCCGTCATCCGACGCGACGACGATGTCCTCGAGCCGCATGCCCCACTTGCCTTCGACGTAGATGCCGGGCTCGACGCTGAATGCATGGCCGGAGCGCAGCGGCAACCCGTTCCCTTCCACCATGTACGGATCCTCGTGGGCTTCGAGACCAATGCCGTGGCCGGTGCGGTGGAAGAAGAACTCGCCGTATCCGGCGGCGTCGATGATCCGACGTGCTGCGCGGTCCACCTCTTCACACGGGGTACCGACGGTTCCGGCGGCAACAGCCGCGTGCTGTGCTGCCTGAAGCACGGCGTAGGCGTCGCGCACCTCCGGCGGAGGCGTACCCAGATAAACGCAGCGGGTGATGTCACTGCAGTAACCGTTCATCGTGCCGCCGAAATCGCACAACACGATCTCGTTCGTGCCGATCACCCGGTCGCTCGCGGGGTGGTGCGGTGATGCGGCGGTGGCTCCGGCGGCGACGATCGCAAAATTGGTCACCTGATGGCCTTCGGCGAGGATTCGTTCGGAC
>JANOEM010000187.1:0-5135 GCA_031413195.1 Actinomycetes bacterium | reverse complement strand
GAGTGGTTCAAACCCGGGGACTCCGTCGTCATCGACGCATTGCTCGACAACGCGCCGCAGGGGTGGCTCGAGCGCGCCCGATCAGCCCGTTTCGCAGCAGTTTCGTTTCGACGCGGCGATTTCGAACAACTCGGATGGGCGCTGCCTGCCTCTTATTACGACGCTGCGCTCTCACAGCTTCGAGGGGGAACGCCGTTGATCGTCGTCAGCGACGACGCCACGTTCGGGGCGATGATGTCGGACAGCTTCAGGAATCGAGGCTTCACGGTCCTCGATCCCCCGGCACTCGCCATGGACCCGGCTATCAACGACTTCTGGACCATCGCCGCCGCGTCCGACGTCATCATGTCGAACTCGACGTTCTGCTGGTGGGCGACGCGTGTCGGCGACGCAGCCCACTCGTCGATCTTGCCCCACGTTCGCCAGGTCATCTGCCCGATGAGGTGTGTCCCCGACATCGACAACTCGTTGGCCGAACCCGAATGGACGACGATCGGCGGGTTCTTCGGGCGGTGACACCCGGCCACCCAACGCGACCCGTGGCACCTCTTCGGAAGTGCCCTCCCTTACACTGTGGCCCGCATGTCACTCAGATCGGCGATGGCTCATCGCAACCTGCTGTATCTCCTTTCGTTGAAGGAGCTCCGCACGCGGTACAAGAAGTCCGTGCTCGGTTGGGCGTGGAGCCTCTTCAACCCTTTGT
This sequence comes from Actinomycetes bacterium, assembly GCA_031413195.1. Taxonomy (GTDB): domain Bacteria; phylum Actinomycetota; class Acidimicrobiia; order Acidimicrobiales; family Ilumatobacteraceae; genus WLMZ01. The sequence goes on along the minus strand of JANOEM010000187.1, from coordinate 4,432 downwards.
CGCAGATGCTCATCTTCTCGGTGATCTTCCTGTACGTGTTCAAAGCCGAGCCTCCGATCGGCGATCCCAGCGGATTGAAGAACTTCCCGTTGTTCTTCCTCTCGGGTCTCCTGCCGTTCAACTTCTTCTCGATCGGGATCGGAACGTCGATCGGCGCCGTGCAGGGTGGTGGCGGCTTGATCAAGAAGGTCCAGTTCCCACACGAGCACCTGGTCTTTTCGGTCATCGTGGCGCAATTCGTCACGCTTCTGATCGAGTTGGGGATCCTGACGATCGCGATGCTGATCGCAGGCAACCAGGTCCTGCCCTACCTGCCGATGATGTTGATCGTGATGGTGTTGTTGGCCTTCTTCACGACCGGACTCGCGCTCATGCTTTCCGCGGCCAACGTCTTCTACCACGACGTCAACTACCTCTGGGGCATCCTCTCCCAGGTGCTGTTCTATTCAACTCCTGTCATCTACAACCCGGCCACCATCGAATTGGCCGCACTCCGCTTCATCGCCAACTACGGGCCGACCGGAAGTTTCATCACCGCGTCACACAACATCATGTACGACCTGCGCATCCCAGGCCCCGGACGGATGATCCAACTCGTCGTCCTCGGCGCCGGAACCTTCGCCCTCGGGGCGTGGGTCTTCAACAAGTTGTCACCACGATTCGCGGAGGAGATGTGATGAAGCCCGCCTCGGTTCTCACCGTCGATCACCTGACCAAGACTTTCCGTCTGCACAGCGAGAAGAACAACTCGCTGAAGCAGCTCATCGCCGGCAAGAAGAAGAACAAGTTCGAGGAGTTCACGGCGCTCAAGGACATCAGCTTCGAGGTCCACGAGGGAGAGGTCTTCGGCGTGATCGGCCACAACGGCTCCGGCAAGTCGACTCTGCTGAAGTGCATGGCCGGAATCCTCCAGCCGAACGAGGGCTCGGTCAGCGTCAACAAGCGGATGTCCGCGCTGCTCGAGCTCGGTGCCGGCTTCCACCCCGAGTTGTCCGGTCGTGACAACGTGTTCCTGAACGCCGCCATCCTTGGCATGAGCCGCCGCGATATCGCGGGGCGCTTCGACGAGATCGTCGACTTCTCGGGCCTCGAAGGCTTCATCGATTCCCCGGTCAAGACCTACTCGACCGGTATGTACGTGCGCCTCGCCTTTGCGGTCGCGATCAACGTCGATCCGCAGTTGCTGATCATCGACGAGATCCTTGCCGTCGGCGACGTGACCTTCCAGCAGAAGTGCATGGAGAAATTCGTCGACTTCCGCAATGAGGGACGCACGATCGTGCTCGTGACCCACGCGATGGCGAGTGTCAAGGACATGTGCGACCGGGCGATCTGGTTGGAGCATGGCCATCTCGCGGCAGAAGGAGACCCGTCCGAACTCGTCGAGGCCTACACCGAGCGGATGCTGGGCAGCCGCGAGCGATCCGACGACGGCAGCACGCGACGTGGTTCCGGCGAAATCCAGATCCACACCGTGGAGATGAGATCTGACCGAGTCGGCACTGACATCAAGCGATTCAGGACCGGCGACGACATCACGATCCGGATGCATTACACGGCCGACAAGACGATCCCGACACCGGTGTTCAGCTTCGCGATCGAGAGCCTCGGCGGCGCCACGGTCACGGTCCCCTGCACTCGCGATGTCGGCCTCATCCCGAGCACCGTTTCGGGCAGCGGCGTGGTCGAGGTGACCTTGAAGGACGTGTCGCTTTTGCCGGGCACGTACGACCTGCACACGGCGATCACGGACTTCAACCGGCAACACATCTATGACCACCTGCAGGTTGCATTGCGGTTCGATGTGATGACCGGCAAGCCCTACGAGACCATGGGCATGGTCACGATGCGTCCCTCGTGGACGATCAGCGATTGACGGCGAGTAGGTTTGCCGCCGTGTTCATCTCGTATGCGCAGAACTGCGAAGACATCGTGTTGTGGCGAGTTCTCGGGCACATCGAGCACGGTACGTACGTCGATGTCGGCGCGGCCGATCCCACCGAATACTCGGTGACGAAGGCCTTCTACGATCGGGGTTGGAGTGGCGTCAACGTCGAACCGGCGCCCGAGTTCGTCGACAAGCTCCGAACAGAGCGCACTCGCGACACCACCGTCGCGTTGTGCGCCGGCGAAGAGGTTGGCAGCGTGACGTTGCACTACGTGCCCGGCACTGGCCTGTCCACGGTCTCCGACGACCATCTCGGCGTGATCGCCGACAAGAAGTTCGATGTCGTCGACATCGAGGTCGAAGTCAAGCGCCTCGACGACATCCTGAAGTCGGCGGATCTCGAAGGCCGCGACATTCACTTCCTGAAAGTAGATGTCGAGGGTGCCGAGGAGACCGTGTTGCGGAGCATCGACCTGTCGGTCTGGAGGCCGTGGGTGGTCGTGGTCGAGGCGACTGAGCCTCTGTCGACAGCGCCGACCCATGCGTCGTGGGATGCCCTGCTGACCGAGAGCAACTATGTCTTCGCTCTTTTCGACGGCCTCAATCGCTTCTACTACGCCCGCGAGCACGACGAGCTTGCACATTCGCTGTCATACCCCGCCGGAGTCTTTGACCAGCCGTACACAGTGGGCACCGGACAGAATGAGCTCGCCGCCAGGGCGGAAGCTCTCCTGGCCGAACGAGACGAGCTTGCCGAAAGCTACGACCGTCTCCAAGCCGCACACGACCTGACGATCGAGGGCTACGAGAAGTTGTCCGGCGAGTACGACGCGTCACTTGCCAGCTACGACAAACTCACCGCGGAGTACCAGGCATCGCTCGCGAGCTACGACGAGTTGCACGCCAACTACGCCGAGGCGTTGGCGGCCTACGCGGCTCTCGAGACTCAAATGCGGGAAACGGTCGAGGGGTACGAGCGACTGCATCTCGAGCATGCCTCGACGCTCGCTGCGTATTCATCGCTGGAAGTCGAGCATCTGGACACGCTCGCGGGCTACAAGCGCCTCCACGACGAGTATGACTACACACTCGGCGCGTACACGCGAATCGACAACATGTATCACGACCTCGATCGTGCGCTCGCCGCGAGCCAGCAGGATGTAGTCGGCATCGCCGCCACGCTGGCGGAACAAACCAGTCGAGCCGATGAACTTGCCAGCCAACTCCACGCGGCGAACACACGACTGGACGCGATCGAGCGGTCAACGAGTTGGAAAGTCACCCGCCCGCTGCGAGCGCTCAAAGGTTCGGACAAGGAATGACACCCCCGAGGAGGGCTCGATGACAACCTCTCAGACGGTGCCGATGTCTCGGCTGTGTACCCAGAAGGACATGGAGACGCCGAGCTTTCAACGGTGGGGCGACATCCTTCGGGAACCCCATCTTTGGATGCATCGCAAGCTCTGGGAGTGGTGTTTTATCACCGAGGTCCTGCACGACGAAGGGCTGCTGTCGCCAGGCCATCGCGGGCTGGGCTTCGCTGTCGGACACGAACCGCTCGCAGCGTACTTTGCCTCGACCGGCGCAAGCATCCTCGCCAGTGACCTCGAGCTGGACCGAGCGGCCGAAGCAGGTTGGGTCGAATCGAACGAACACGCCGCATCACTCGCCAAGCTCAACGATCGTGGCTTGTGCGACGACGAACAGTTTGCTCGCCTGGTCCAATTCCGCCCGGTTGACATGACCAACTTCGACCCCGTCGATCTTGGCGAGTTCGACTTCGTCTGGTCGTCGTGCGCGTTCGAGCACCTCGGGAGTCTCGACGCTGGTCACCGATATGTCGTCGAGGCGATGAAGTGCCTGAAGCCGGGCGGGCTCGCGGTTCACACCACCGAGTTCAACGTCGCCTCCGACGACGCCACGGTCACCGAGGGTGCAACGGTCATTTACCGTCAGCGCGACATCGAAGCTCTGGCGGAAGACCTTCGCAGCCAAGGCCACCTGGTTTCTGTCGACTTCGATCGGGGCACCCAGCTCGCCGACTATCACGTCGATGTCCCGCCGTACACGCATGATCCGCATTTGAAGCTCCATCTGATGGGCTTCACGACGACATCTGTCGGCATCGCCGTGCGACGCGGCTGACCCACCCGATACTCTCTGCGAATGTCTCGTCTCATGGACCGTCTCGGCCGCCGCTCCCGATCGGAAGATGGGCAAACCACGACCGAACCGATCGCCGAGATTCTTGCCCCAACCGCCGACGTTCAGCCAGGTGACGTCGAGGTGATCACCTCCCTCGATCGCCTCGACGAGAAGCTGGCCGAGATCGATGCCGCCTGGGCCATCTCGGACGACGCCGTACGCGCTGTTTTCGGCACCTTCCGGATGGCCATCGAGCCAGCAGATCGTTCGCAGCCGTGGTCAAGCGCCTACCGGGACTCACAGTTCGAGCTGTATCACCGGATCTCCGCCCGGCCCGAATACTCGACCGACAACGAGGTATCGGGCTTCCAGGTCGACCCGAAACGGCCATTCCCGTAC
>JANOEM010000186.1:0-6890 GCA_031413195.1 Actinomycetes bacterium | reverse complement strand
CCATGCTCGACCGACACCCACAACTGCTCGACGAGATCCGCCTCGTCCTCAGCGCAGAAGACGAAGCGTTCCTCTTCAAGTCCTGAAGACCCCGCCAGTAGCCCGCGGCGCGATGTCGGAGGTGCGGGAATGATCGTGTTTCAGCGGCGGCGAGTGTTCGGTACGGGTGCATCCGTCGGACGTAAACTGCGGCGGTGGCACGTCGTCGTCTCACCCGCAGCGTTGCTCTGGTCTTGGCTAAATGCGCGTAGCCGAGAACACGGCCGTGATGAACTCGCGATTCGTGGTGACGTTGGCTCCAGCGTTCTCCTGCAAGCAGACAAGATTGAAGGTGGTGTCTCCGGCTGGAACGCCGAATCCACGCGCCTCTGACCAATGGGCCCGACTAGCCCCACCGACGTACTGCTCGAGAGTGCCAGCACTTGCGGATGTTGTGGTCGTGATGCTGCATCGGACAGCTACCCCTGACTCCAGAGCGAGATTCACTGCCGCGCTGATGACGACGAACCCGTCTGTAGGCGCTGTTACGACGACGCTCACGAGCACCACCGACGGGCCAGGGGCTCCGGACGTGAGAACGTGGCCAAACGAAGTTGCGAAGTCAATCCCACCTACTCCAGCTGCGCCGGTCGCGCCGGTCGCGCCGGTCGCGCCGGTCGCGCCGGTCGCGCCGGTCGCGCCGGTCGCGCCGGCCGGGCCTGCTGGGCCACTGCCGGTGGTCGCGGTCACGAAGTAGCCGGTGATATCCATCACCACGTTCACCGGACCGTTCGCCGTGAACACCTTGATCCCGCCCGTGGCTGATAGGCCGACCACACCGCCATTGACCTTGACACTCTCACCCGACACCGGGTTGATTGACGACGACGCCGGCAACGCGGCATCCCCCGGGAACACGGTCAAGAACCCGTTCTTGCCATCAGGGACGGTCAAGTTGTAGGTGATCCCTGTCGCCGTGTTCGGGATCGTGCAACCTCCATTGGTACCCCACACTGCTCTGTCGAACGTTTCACCGATTGCCAACGCAGTACCTCTGTCACCGACTTGGGTGTCAGGCCGTGTGTCGAAAAGCCGGCATGGTGTGATCGACACGAACGACGCCGCCGGCGCAGAAGCAGCATTGACAATCCATCCCGCACCACCGGCACCCAACGACACCGCAACCGCAGCACCGAAACCCGCCCAACGCGAACGAACCAACGAACCAGCCACCACACACCCCCAGATCGCCCCGGGAACTGCTGGGGTTCCCAACCCGTTATAGAGCCGACTTCCGACGACGTCAACCCAACCAGAGTCCGTGGTCGGCGGCCTTTGTGCTTGACGGCTCACGACGCGCCGTTGCTCCGTGAGCGATCTGCCACATGGGTTGTGGGAAAGCGCGCGTGGTCATTTTCCGCACCCTGATTGACGGACCCCATCGGATGATGCGTGTCCCACCCGGGTGGGACGGAGATCATCCAATGGGCCCTGTGAGGTGCCGACGAACCCCGATGGATGATGGGTGTCCCACCCGGGTGGGTCGGGGATCATCCAATGGGGTTGTCGCCGCGGCTGTCGGTTTCGTCGGGGAGGACGAGGTCCCACCGATCACGGCAGTCCTCGCACCGATAGGCGACGAAGTCGCCGGGATACCACTGGCCGTCCTCACGGGGGTGCGTGAGCAGGAAGCAACGACCCCCGCAGTCGACGCACACGATCTCGGGCTCGGGAACCAACTCACTACTCGCCATCGCCCCTAGTCTTGCCGGGATGCGAGTCATTTCGGGCGAATTCGGTGGGCGCAAGCTGACGACCCCGCCGGGGATGTCCACCCGGCCGACGACCGACAAGGTCCGCCAGGCGGTGTTCAACTCGCTCGGGAGCCTCGGGGTGTTGGAAGGGGCGACAGTCGCAGACCTGTTCGCGGGTTCCGGGGCGCTCGGGATCGAAGCGCTGTCGCGGGGCGCGGAGTCGTGCGTGTTCGTCGAACGCGATCGGTCGGCGCTCGTGGCGCTTCGCGAGAACCTCACATCGCTCGGCCTCGAATCGCGGTCGACGGTCGTGTCGACCGACGCCATGTCCTACGCGCCCGGAATGTCACCCGTCGACATCGCCCTGATTGATCCGCCGTACACGTTCGACGCCTGGACCGAACTGCTCGGATCATTGCGGGCCGGCCTGGTGGTCGCCGAATCCGGCCGGGAGGTCGTAGCTCCGGACGGTTGGGACCGACTGAGGGTGAAGCGGCACGGTCGCACCGTCATCACCACTCTCGAGCGGTTACCGTAGGCGTCGATGACTGCAACGAACACCAGCGTGCTGTACCCGGGCAGCTTCGATCCGATCCATCTCGGGCACGTCGACGTCATCGAGCAGGCGGCCGAACTGTTCGGCCGCGTGGTGGTGGTCGCGATGCACAACCCCTCCAAGCCGAGCGGGCTGTTCTCAATCGACGAGCGCGTCGCAATGATCGTTGCGAGCGTTGCCCATGTGCCTGGTGTCCGCGTCGAGCCGTTCACCGGTCTTGCCGTCGATGCTGCGGCGAAGTACGAATCTCGATTCATCGTCAAGGGTCTGCGGAACTCCGGTGACTTCGAGATCGAGCAGCAGATGGCCCACACCAATCACTCCGTGACCGGTGTGCGGACTGTCTTCGTGCCATGTCACCCCGACCGGGTGTTCTTGAGCAGTCGCTACATCCGCGAGATCGCGCAGTACCGTAGAGACGTTTCGCATCTCGTGCCTGCAGCTGTCGCTGATGAGTTCGAACGCCGATTCCCGCCGCTGTCCGGCGAGCGTCCCGGCGGCGCGGCGATGCACGAATCAACCACCGAATCAACAGCCCAGTAGAGGCGATCATCATGACCTACGACGATCAGTTCGAAGACGATTTCGACGACATCACCGACGACACCGACGCGTACGCGCGCGTCGGACAGGTCGGCGACGCCGAGACACTGGTGCGGCGGGCGGCCGACATCATCGCCACCGCCCCGACGATGCCACTGTCATCGTCACCGCGCATCGATCGCGACGAGATCAACGACCTGCTCGAATCTGCGTTGGAGCGCCTGCCCGACGAACTCCGTCAGGCCAGATGGATGCTCAAGGAACGCCACGAGTTCGTCGCCAAGACGCGTCGGGAAGCCGACGAACTGCTCGAGGCGGCCCGCGTCCAGGCAGAGCGGATGGTGCAGAGGACCGAGGTCGTTCGGGCAGCGGAGCAGCGCGCTCGCCAGATCATCGAAGCGGCCGAGGCAGACTCCAGGCGACTTCGTCACGAGACTGAGGACTTCCTCGATCAGCGGCTCGGCAGTTTCGAGATCCTGCTCGACAAGTTGGGCAAGACCGTTCATGCGGGCCGGTCCCGACTCTCCATCGGTGCTCACCGCGAACAAGCTGTCATCGAGGACGAAGACCCCACGAAGGGGTTCTTCGATCAGGACCGGGGATGACCACTCGGGCGTTTACGGTCAATGCAGCGGAGTTGCTCCGGCGTCCGGGAACCGAGCGTGTCATCGAGACGACCCTGACGACGGCAGAGCTCGGCCTCGCCGATGAGCGATTCGTGCCGGAGGAAGTAGTTGCGGCCACGTTGCATCTCGAGAGCGTCAACGATGGCATCGTCGTGCTCGGCCAGATCGACGTCCCGTGGCACGGCGTCTGCCGGCGATGCCTGAAGGTGTTGGCCAAGCACGAGGTGTCGATGGTCGACGAGCTCTATCAGATCACCGTGACCAATCCCGATGCATTCGAGATCGTCGGTGACCAGCTCGACCTCACCTCGATGGTCCGCGAGTTGGCGTTGCTGGACGCGCCGCTGTCGCCGCTGTGTCAGCCCGATTGCGCCGGTCTGTGCCCGATCTGCGGCGTGGACCTCAACTCCGCGTCGTGCTCATGCGTCACCCCCGAGGTCGGTTCCCCGTGGGACGTTCTCGATTCCATGCGTCAGCAACTCGGCCCTGAACTCTTCGATCCCGAACTCTCCGACCCCGACAGCGACGCGAAGTGAGATTCCGGCGCTAATCTTCGACGGTCGTTTAACAGTGGAGACCTACGGTGGCCGTTCCAAAGAAGAAGAAGTCGAAGATGAAGACTCACAGCCACCGCGCTGGCTCGTGGCGCCTCAGTGCTCCGGCGCGCAGCAACTGCCCCCGCTGCGGCAACGCCAAGCTCCCGCACACGGTCTGCCCGTCATGCGGTTGGTACAAGAATCGCGTTGTGATCGACGTCAGCTGATGGCTGACTCGCACCCGACTGCTCACTCCTTCGCACAGGCCGCCGCACGTTGAGCGAGTCCTCGATGCTGCCGATCGCCATTGACGCAATGGGCGGCGACAATGCGCCGAGCCAGATCATCGACGGCGCTCGCTTGGCTGCCGATCTCGGCATTCCGGTGCTGTTGGTCGGTCCTGCCGACCTCGTTGGAATCGGCGACCTGCCCTTGATCGTCGCGTCCGAGGTCATCGGAATGGACGAAGACGCTGCGGCAGGCGTGCGCCGCAAGAAGGACTCAACCCTCGTCCGCGCAGCCGAGGCCGTGAGAGATGGTCGGGCCAGCGCGATGATCTCCGCCGGCAACACCGGAGCGACAATGGCCTCGGCGCTGCTGCGGATGGGTCGGATCAAGGGTGTCAACCGGCCGGCAATCGCCACAGCGATCCCCGTTCCCGGGTCGATCCCGACCGTGTTGTTGGACTCGGGCGCCAACTCCGAGGTTCAACCCGAGTGGCTGGTCCAGTTCGCCTTGATGGGCTCCGTCTACGCGACGCATCGGTTCGGCGTCCAAAACCCTCGGGTCGGACTGTTGTCGATCGGCGAAGAGCCGGGGAAGGGCGACACCTTGCGCAAAGAGGCCTTCCCGCTGCTCGAGCAAGCGTCGGGCATCAACTTCATCGGCAACGTCGAAGGACGAGACATCATGACCGACGACGTCGACGTCGTCGTGACCGACGGCTTCACCGGCAACGTCGTGTTGAAGACCCTCGAGGGCGGGCTGCGCACGGTGATCAAGGCGTTGTTCGCGGCCTTCGCCAGTGATCCGGCGAATCAGCCTCACGCCGATGCGTTGATGCCATCGCTGCTGCCGCTGTACGAGATGCTCGACCCGGAGACCTACGGCGGAGCGATCCTGCTCGGTGTGGACGGGGTGTGCATCATCTCGCACGGCTCGACCTCGGCCAAGGCGATGGTCAACGCGGCCAAGGTGGCAAGGGAAATGGTGCAGGGCGGCATGGTCGACGAAATACGCGCTGCGATCGCCGCGAACACGTAGGCTCGCTGTTCGAATCGCACCGCCCGCGTGCGCCCAACGTCCAGGAGACCCGACGTGGCCCCCAACTCTGAGTCCGGATCCTCTGATCCGCTCGACCGTAAGGCCGTCTTCGGCATCGTTCGCGACAACCTTGCGGAGATTCTCGAGCGAGAGCCGGGCACGATCAGCGAGGGGCAGTCGTTCGGGGACGATCTCGAGGCTGACTCGCTGGCGTTGATCGAACTGGTCGAGGCGTTGGAGGAAGACCTCGCCGAGCGGGGTGTCGAACTGCGGATCGAGGACGAAGACTTGGAAGACCTCAAGACCGTGCGCGACGCGGTCGACTACGTATACGCACGCGTCCTGGAGGCGTGAACCCTGCCCGGCCAGCCCGCTCGGATCGGATCGCGCAACGCTGAGCCCGATCTCGACGCGCTCAGCGAACGGTTGGGCCACACGTTCGCCGATCCGTCATTGCTCCTGCGGGCAATGGCACACCGTTCGTGGTGCGCGGAGGCCGCAGGGGACCCGCCATCCAACGAGCGACTCGAGTTCCTCGGCGACGCGGTCCTCGGGTGGGTGGTTGCCGACCTGGCCTACAGGCGGTTCGCCGACCTCCCGGAGGGCAAGCTGACCGACCTTCGCAAGAGCGTTGTCAACGCATCGGCGTTGGCCGAGGTCGCGATCGATCTGGACATCGGCTCATGCCTGTTGCTCGGTCGGGGAGAGACCACTGCTGGTGGACGCTTGAAGCCGTCGATCCTCAGCGACGCGTTCGAGGCGGTACTCGGCGCGATCTACGTCGACGCCGGGACAGAAGCTGCGTACGAGTTCGTGGATCGAGTGATCGGCGAGCGGCTCCGCCTGGCACTCGCCCAATTGGACCGTTTGGATTACAAGACTCTGTTGCAGGAGCTCGCGGTGCGCCAATTCGACACGGCGCCTGTGTACATCCTCAGCGAAGAGGGTCCGGACCACTCGAAGCTGTTCACCGCGACGGTCGTAGTAGCAGGGACGCCGAGGGGACACGGGCAGGGCCGCTCGAAGAAGTTGGCCGAGCAGGCCGCTGCGGCTCTGGCATGTGCGACGCTGCGCGATGTAGCGACACCGGGTGTTGTTGCGGAACTCGCCGACGACCCGCGACGCGTGTGACAGGCGCCCACCGTGCCTGAGCTGCCCGAAGTGGAGACCGTCCGGCGCGGGTTGCAACGTCAGTTCGTCGGAAGACGGATCGAGGCCGTCGAGGTCGGCCGGGAACGCACGGTCCGGCGCACGTCGCGCGAGGCGGTGATCAACGGCTTGACGGGCGCGACCCCACTCGCTGCCGACCGCCGTGGCAAGTACCTGGTGATACCGCTCGACACGGGAGATTCGTTGATGATCCATCTTCGGATGAGCGGTCGAGTGCTGATCGATCCCGGTGACCGACCACGTCCGCCGCACGCGCATGTTGTGCTGCATCTCTCGGGACCAGACGCTGAGGAGCTCCGCTTCATCGACCCGCGCACGTTCGGCGAAGTCGTGGTCTTCGATCCCACGAACGCCGCCGTCGAGATGCCGGAATTGGCGCGACTCGGCATCGATCCAATCGCGGATGGTCTGGAACGCCGCCAGCTGAGCCGACTCGTGAAAGGTCGTGCCCGCCAGATGAAGG
>JANOEM010000185.1:0-8334 GCA_031413195.1 Actinomycetes bacterium | reverse complement strand
GAACCGTTGAGGATCACCTGGCCCTGGTTCAACAGCGCATCGAACGGTTCGTCGACGCTGACGTGGCCCGCATCGCGCAGCGCCTTGACGACGAAGCGCGCATACAGCAAATGCAGGATCGCATGCTCGACGCCGCCCGTGTACTGGTTGACCGGCAGCATCCGGTCGGCCACGGCCTTCGGCCACGCGATCTCGGTGTTGTTCGGCGACAGGAATCGGAGGAAGTACCACGACGAATCGACGAACGTATCCAACGTGTCCGTCTCACGAATTGCCGCGGCTCCACATGCGGGGCAGGCGACGTGCTTCCACGTGGGATGCTGCGCGAGCGGCGATCCGGCGACCTGGTAATCGAGGTCGTCAGGCAGCCGAACGGGAAGGTCAGCGACGGGAACACCCTGCGGGCCGCACTCGGCACAGTGGATGATCGGGATCGGCGGGCCCCACGAGCGTTGGCGCGAGATCAGCCAGTCGCGGAGTCTGAAGTTGACGGTGCGCTTGCCCCAGCCCTTCGATTCCAGATCGTCCATCACCGCGTTCTTGGCGTCGATGGTCGTCATCCCGTTGTAGTCGCCGGACCCCACGACGACTCCGTACGTCGTGTAGGCCTGGGTCATCGTCACCGGATCGCACGCCGCTACCGCTGCCGGGTCGGCGCCGTCGGATGGCGCCAGGATCGCCCGGATCTCCAAGTCGTAGGCGCGGGCGAACTCGAAGTCGCGCTGATCGCCGAAGGGCACAGCCATGATCGCCCCGGTGCCGTACTCCATCAACACGTAGTCGGCCGCGAAGGCGGGGATGTTCTCGCCTGTGAACGGATTCACCATGTCGAAGTTGAGCCGTAGGCCGCGCTTGTCGGTGTGACCCGGCCCCAACGAGGCCTGCCGTTCGATCTCGGATCGGGTGCCGACCTCGGCGATGAACGCTGCGTACTCGGCGTCGCCCGCCATTCGCCGGGCAACGACCGGATGCTCGGGAGCAAAGACGAAGTAGGTCGCACCGAAGATCGTGTCCGGGCGAGTGGTGAAGACGCTGACATCGTCGATGCCATCGTCGGTCGTGAACGAGATCTCGGCGCCCTCGGATCGGCCGATCCAGTTGCGCTGCATGGTCTTGACCCTGTCTGGCCAGTTGATGGTGTCGAGCGAATCGAGCAGCTCCTGAGAGTAACCCGTGATCCGGAAGAACCACTGCGTCAGCGGGCGGCGGATGACGAGATCGTCGGATCGCTCGCAGCGACCCTGCACGACCTGTTCGTTGGCCAGGACCGTCTCGCAACCGGGACACCAGTTGACCATTGCCTCTTTGCGATAGGCCAGGTCGTTGTCGAACAGCTGCAGGAACACCCATTGGGTCCAGCGGTAGTACTCGGGGTCGCACGTGTGCAGCCGCCGCGACCAATCGAACGCGAAGCCGAGTCGACGAATGCTTGCGGCCTGCTGCTCGATGTTGGCGTAGGTCCACGCGGCCGGGTTGATGCCACGCTTCTTGGCTGCGTTCTCGGCCGGCAGGCCAAAGGCATCCCACCCGATCGGGTTGAGCACCCGTTGGCCGAGCATCCGTCGTTGGCGCACGAGCGCGTCGTGGATCGAGAAGATCTCGACGTGACCCATGTGAAGGTCGCCGGACGGATACGGGAACATCGTCAGCGCGTAGTACGTCTGATCGTCGAGTTCGCCCCGGAGATCGAATGCGTTGGTCTCGACCCACAGATCGGCGAGGCCAGGTTCGATCGCATTCGGCTCGTATGCAGCTACGTCACTCATGATTGCGTCAAGGCTAGGGACTTCAGGTCGCGACAGGCGCCTGCAATTCGACGGTCACGGTTGCAGCAACACCCTCGGCAGTTGCAACTTCGGCGGCAGCGACAGCATCGACAGTACCGTCAACTCCGACAACTCCGACAACTTCGACGACCTCGACCACCGCGACGACTCCGGCCCGGCGGACATCGCCCTCGGCGAGGCCGAAGGCAGCGAGCCGATCAGCCGTATCGGTGAGCACGAGTCGATCGACGGGTGTCACCATGCCGCGCTTGGCCGCCGACTTCGCTTTGCGGATCTCGGTCAACACCGACGCCGCGACATCGAGAACCTCGGCCGTCGCATCGCCGGTCTGGCCAAACAGTTCGCTGCTCGACGGCCACGGAGCGCGATGGATCGAGCCGACCTGCCACCACGACCACGCCTCCTCAGCGGCGAAGGGGAGGAACGGCGCAAGCATGCGCTGCAGGGTGGACAATGCGATCGCAAGACCGGCCTGCGCGGACCGGGCTCCTTCGTCGTTGCCGTAGGCACGCAGCTTGACCAGTTCGAGGTAGTCGTCGCAGAAGTTCCAGAAGAACGTCTCTGTCCGTTCGAGCGCACGCTGGTACTGGTAGCCCTCGAACGCTGTGGTTGCCTCGGCCACCACCCCGGCCAGCTTGGCCAACACCGCCCGGTCGATCGCCTCGGTCACCGCACCCTGCATGCCCGCCGCTGCCGCCGCCGACATGTCGTCGCCGAGGCCGAGCACGAACTTCGATGCATTCAACAGCTTGAGGGCGAGGCGACGGCCGACCTTCATCTGCGCATAGTCGATCGCCGTATCGATGCCCGGCGCTCCGTGACATGCCCAGTAGCGAAGCCCGTCGGCGCCGTGCTCGTCGACAAGTGCTGCCGGCGTGACCACGTTGCCGGATGACTTCGACATCTTCTTGCGATCCGGGTCGAGGATCCAGCCGTTGATACTGGTGTTTGCCCACGGTTCGGTGCCGTGTTCCAGTTGACTGCGCAGCATGGTCGAGAACAACCAGGTCCGGATGATCTCGGGCCCCTGCGGGCGAAGGTCCATCGGGAACGTACGCGCGAACAGATCGTCGTCTTCTTCCCAACCACACGCGATCTGCGGGGTCAGCGACGAGGTCGCCCAGGTGTCCATGACATCGGAGTCGCCGATGAAGCCATTCGGTTGCCCCCGCTGCGCTTCGGTGAAACCGGCCGGCGGTTGACCTTGCGGGTCGACGGGCAACGATGCCTCGTCGGCCAGGATCGGATCGGCAAAGGTCGGCTCGCCGCTTGGGTCGAGGCGGTACCAGACCGGGAACGGCACACCGAAGTGGCGCTGGCGGCTGATCAACCAGTCGGTGTTCAGCCCGCCGACCCAGTGCTCGTAGCGGACCCGCATGAAATCCGGATGCCAGTCGAGACGGCGGCCAGCAGCGATCAGCGCTTCGGCCCGATCGGTGTCACGCGCGCCGTTGCGGATGTACCACTGCCGGCTGGTGACGATTTCGAGTGGGCGGTCACCCTTTTCGTAGTACTTGACAGGATGTTGGATGGGGCGGATGTCACCGATCAATGCGCCCGCCTCGGTGAGCAGTTCGACGATCTTGCGGCGGGCCTGCTTGGTGTTCGAACCGGCAAGGTCGGGCCACACGGACGCACCGGATTCGGGGAGCCACTCGGGAGTCTCTTCGAGCAGCCGGCCGTCACGGCGCAGGATGGACCGCGTCGGCAGATCGAGTTCGCGCCACCAGATGATGTCGGTGGTGTCACGGAACGTGCAGACCATTGCGATGCCGGTCCCCTTGTCGGGATCGGCAAGGGGGTGCAGCACGATCGGCACCCGCACCCCGAAGACAGGTGTGACGACTTCCGAGCCGGCGATGTCCTTGTACCGCGGGTCCTCCGGATGAGCGACGATCGCAACGCAAGCCGGCAGGAGTTCCGGCCGTGTGGTGTCGACCTCGATCGCCGGACCGCCGTCGGCACGAACGAAAGCGAGCTTGTGGTACGCGCTCGCAGTGTCCCTATCGACGAGTTCTGCCTGGGCGACGGCCGTCTGGAAATCGACATCCCACAACGTGGGTGCTTCGCTCGCATACGCCTCGCCGCGTTGCAGGTTGCGCAGGAACGCGCGTTGCGCGACGCGACGGCAGCGATCATCGATGGTGGCATAGGTGAGCCCCCAGTCGACCGAAAGGCCGACATCGCGCCAGACCTTCTCGAACGCGACCTCGTCGATCGCGGTGAGCTCGTGGCACAACTCCAAGAAGTTCGCTCGCGACACCATCCGGACGTCGCGGTTCTTGTCGGCCTTGCTGTCGGTCTTGGCTTCGACCACCAGCCCCGGCTCGTATGGCAGAGCGGGATCGCAGCGCACGCCGTACACGTTCTGGACCCGTCGTTCCGTTGGCAGGCCGTTGTCGTCCCAGCCCATTGGGTAGAAGACCTCGCGGCCGCTCATCCGCATGTATCGAGCCATCGAGTCGACCTGGACGTAACCGAACACGCTGCCAAGATGCAGCTCGCCGCTGACGGTTGGGGGTGGCGTGTCGATCGAGTACACCTCGGCTCGATCCTTGGTCCGGTCGAACCGGTACGTGCCGGATTCCTGCCAGACGGCGTCCCACTTCGCCTCCAGGCCATCGAGCGAGGGTTTCACGGATTCAGCAGTCACTGCGACAAACTATCCGTGCGAACGACCTTGGCCAGGGTGAGTCGGTCGTCGGCGGACACCACCAGATCCAGCGTCAGGGTCTCGGCCATGATCCAGTCGCGATGGTCCAACAGGTCGGCATCGGCCTTTGGCAGCGACAGGTCGATCCGGTCGGTGATCTCGAGGCCGGACTCCTTGCGCATCCCGTTCACCTTGTGGATCAGGTCGTAGACGCGGGCTTCGAGCCGGAGTTCGTCGGTGAGCGTGGTGTCGAACGCAACGGTGATGACGTTGTCGCCATTTGCCTCGTGAGCATCTGATGCCACGGCCCAACCCTCCTTGTCGGTGCGTTCGACGAGGAGATCAGCCGGCGGCAGCGTGTGGCCTGCGACCACACAACTGCCGTCCGGCAGCATTTCGAAATCTCCGGCCGCCAGTGCTTGGCGCACGGTGTTGACGTCGCCGCCGAGTCGCGGCCCGAGCGTTTTGAGATTGGGGCGAACTTTGATCTGTGTTGCCTCTATCGGTCCGAGTACGACGCTCTTGACACGCAGTTCCTCGGCGATCTCGTCGGTGTAGGCGGCCAATCGTTCGGCACCGTCGACGACGAGCTTGGCCAACGGTTGACGAAGCGGCAGCTTGGCGGCCGAGCGCGCCCGCCGACCGAGCTCGATCACCCTGCGCATAGCAGCGACATCCGCGAGCAGATCGTCGTCGGGCGTGCGGGCCGCCGGCCAGCCGGCGAGGAACACCGACTTCGGCGCATCGGGGCAGACATCGACCACCAGCTGTTGCCACAGGTGTTCGGTCAGGAACGGCAGCACCGGGGACGCAACCCGCAGGCCCTGCACGACCGCAACCCACAACGCACCGAGCGCCTCGGGCTCGCCGTTCCAGAACCGGCGGCGCGAACGACGGATGTACCAGTTGGACACGTCGTCGATGTACTGCTCGAAGGCGCGTAGAACGTTGACGGTCAGGTAGCTCTCGTACGCCTCGGTCGCCGTCGCGACGAACCGATCCGTCAACGATTGCAGCCAGCGGTCCATCGAATGAGCATCGCCAGCTTCGGATTCGGACTCGAGGCTGTCGAAGCGCGGCTCGAAGCCCGCGACGTTCGCGTATTGGGTGAAGAACGCGACGCTGTTCCACAGCGTGAGCATCTTGCGCTGGATCTCGTGACCCGGCTTGAAGCCGAACAGGAGATCCTGCGAGGGGGGCTGCTGGCAGAACTGCCAGCGCATGACATCGGCGCCCATCTTCTCGAACGCATCGGGGGCACTGATCTGGTTGCCCCACGAGCCGTGCATCTCGCGCCCGGTCTCGTCGAGCATCTTCTCGTAGCCGAGGACCTTGCGGTACGGGGCCCGCCCGGTGAGCGCAACGGACATGAACAGCTGCGAATAGAACCACAGTCGGATCTGCTCGCGCATCTCCGACACCCAATCCGCTGGGAACCATTCTTCCCAGTAGGCATGGTCGGGCAGGTCTGCGCCGGTCAGGCCCTTGGCCGCCCCGGTGCCGTAGCCACCGTCGATCCACTCGGGGTTCTCCCAGCCGAGAGTGCTGAACGGGACGATGCCCGCGTCGAGCCAGACGTCTCCGACCTCTTCGATCCGACGAACCTCTGTGTCACATGCCTCGCAGCGAATCGCGACATCGTCGATCCACGGCCGGCGCAGTTCCTGCAACCCGTCGAGTGATCCGACCGCCAGGTCGGCGAGTTGCTGACGCGACCCGATGACGGTGATGTGCCCGCACGAACACGGATAGAACGGCAATGGCAGGCCGTAGTAGCGCCGACGGGAGATGTTCCAA
The DNA here is from genome assembly GCA_031413195.1 of Actinomycetes bacterium. Classification (GTDB taxonomy): domain Bacteria; phylum Actinomycetota; class Acidimicrobiia; order Acidimicrobiales; family Ilumatobacteraceae; genus WLMZ01. The sequence continues at coordinate 2,097 of JANOEM010000185.1, read as the reverse complement.
TCCCCCATGTTGACGAGCCAGTCGTCCATCCGCTTGCCCATGTAGGCAGGCGTCCACTCAACCGTTCGATTTGCTTCGCGCATCGGTTCGCGGATTTCGGCGACCGAGATGAACCAGTCATCGGAAATGCGGAAGATGAGCGGCGTGTGGCAACGCCAGCATTCGGGGAAGCGGTGGTGGATGGTGCCTGCCGAGACCAGCCGGCCGCGCTCGGTGAGGCTGGTAAGAACGGGGTCCTTGGCGTCGACCGTGGAAACGCCGGCAAGCCAACCGAACTCCGGGTAGAAGTTACCGATCTCGTCGACGGGCATGATCATCGGCAACTCGTTGACCTTGCCGAGTTCGAAGTCCTCCGCTCCGCAACCGGGCGCAATGTGGACGATGCCGGTGCCTTCCTCGGTCGAGATCTCGTCCCACGGGATCACCCGATGGGCAACGGCGCCGCCCGGCTCGAAGATGTCGAAAGGGCCTTCGTAACGCCAGCCGATGAGTTCGCTGCCGAGCTCGATCTGCGCGAACGACGCGGGATCTTCTGTGCCGACGGCAACCCAATCGCCGTTGTCTCGACGACCGTAGGCAAGGTCGGGTTTGACAGCCGCCGCCACGTTCGCTGGAAGCGTCCACGGCGTCGTTGTCCAGATGACGAGAGACTCGCCGGCGCGATCGAGCAGCGGGAAGCGCACGTACAGCGATGGGTCATCGCGGTCGATGTAGCTGCCGGCGAGTTCGTGAGCGGAGATCGACGTGCCGCAGCGCGGGCACCATTCCGTTGCCCGGTGACCTTTGAACAGCCAGCCCCGATCGTTGACGATGCTGAGGAACTTCCAGATGTATTCGATGTTGGTGTCGGAGAACGTGAAGTAGTCGTTGCCCCAATCCATCCATTGGCCGAGGCGGATCGAGCCGGCAGTCAGTTCGGCCGACGACTTCGCGACGACCGCCCGGCACTCCTTGGCGAACTCGGCCAGACCGTATTCCTCGATCTCGCGCTTGGAGTTGAGACCGAGCTGCTTCTCGACACCGACCTCGATCCACAACCCCTGGCAATCGAAGCCATTCTGGTATCGCTGATGGAATCCGTTGAGGGCCTTGTAGCGCTGGAACACGTCCTTCAAGGTCCGTCCCCACGCGGTGTGGACAGCGAGGTTCTTGTTGGCCGTCACGGGTCCGTCGGTGAAGCTGAACTTGGGGCCATTCGCGTTGAGTTTGCGCAATGCGGCGAATGTCTGACCCCGATCCCACAGATCGAGGATCTCTAATTCGAGCGAATGGTGATCCGGCTTGTCGGGGATTGGGGAAAACATGATGCTGGATTCTACGGGCGAGGTGGTCCGGTCCATTGTCGAAGTGCGAGGTCGAGCAACCGATCCTCGGCCACCGCCAGCGGGACAAACCGCGCCCTTGGTACGGATTCGTCTCACATGCTGCGACAAACGACAACCATGGGGGCGGTTCGTTCCACGTGCCGTGCCTGGCCGAGGAACGGCTCGCAGGAATTCGCGCGGGTTCAGGAGTCGGTGTTGAGATCGGATTGGCGGATGAGCTTCGCGACCAGCGCGGTCCAGCCGGTCTGGTGGCTGGCGCCCAAACCCGCTCCGGTGTCACCGTGGAAGTACTCGGAGAAGGTCGGATGTTCGGGGAAGGTTCCACCAGCGGGCCTGCGGCCATCGGGACCCGGGACGAACATCGACATCAACCGGCGGGACAGATCGGCCGCCACGTCGCCGAGATGTGCCTGGTGCCCCGAGCCGACCGGAAGTTCGACCGTGTACTCCGGCCCGAGGTAGTGGTGGAAGCGTTGTAGCGCTTCGATCAGGAGGTAGTTGATCGGCCACCACACCGGCCCACGCCAGTTCGAGTTCCCGCCGAACGAACCGTCGTTCGACTCACCCGGCTGATACGAGATCGTGTGGGTGGAAGCCCGGCACGGAATACAAACCATCGCCCGATGAAACGGCGCCCATCCAGAACAGCCACGCCACCACCGGCGCAAGCAACAGCCGCAGCAGCGTCAGCGCGTTGGGCAGGTGCTTCATGCGGGGGCGGGCTCCGGGGACGGCGCCTAGTTAGCGGCAATCACTCCTGATGGGCAGGGCC